>JAKADJ010000373.1 GCA_021820645.1 Bacillota bacterium | reverse complement strand
TCGCCCGCGACCTGAACCCCTATTTCAGTCCTCGCTAAAAGGCCCCATGTACTGGCCGCCCGGTTTCACTGGGTGGCCTTTTCGACGTATAAGGGCAAGTCTTCCGGCCGATGATTACGACATGGACACGACACTCTGGCCTGAGGACGCTCCGCCTAGCAAGCCGATCCCCTGTGATACGTGTGAACTAGCGAGTCAATCCCCCACTCTCGTATGGGGAGAAGGCTATCCCGAAGCCCCCCTTTGGATTCTCTTGGATAACCCGGGATCGCGCCTAACGACTGAAGGCACTTCCTTCGTGTGTGGAACACGAGAGACCTTGTACAGTGTCCTCGCCGAAACAGGCTTTAGGGACAAGGACCTTTATCTCACCTTCGTGGTGCGTCGCCGACCCCGGCACGCCTACGACAAGACCACCGAACGCCGTCTTTGTATCAAAAATTTTTGCGAGCAACTCCAACGTTGGCACCCAAAGACCATCATCTGTCTTGGTGAGGTCGCGCTTCAATCATTGACCAGCGCGGCCGACGCCAGTCTCTCGCAATACCGCGAGACGTGGACCCAGTACGGCGGTGCTTGGCTAACGGCTTCGTACCATCCGCTGGCAGTCCGCCGAAGGCCCAACCTCCGAGAGCCCTTCATCCAGGATTGGCGTTTTGTTCATGCCACCTTCCCGAATTTTCCCCCAGTCGATGCGCATAGACCGCCGCCTAAAGCGACAAGCTAACGAGCATCCAAATCTTCACGAATCGGGCAAGGCCAGGGAGGATGTCCATGCTTAAGGTGCCACCGCATTACCTAAAATGGTCGCTGGCAGCGCTCATCGCAGGAGCAGCCGCCAGTGCCTGCGGCAGCGACTATGTGGTGTTTCACCCGGCAGGACCAGTTGCCCAATCCGAGCTAAACCTTATCGTACTCAGTACCATTGTGATTGGGGTAATCTGTGTTCTTATTTGGGTCTTATGGGCGTACGTGCTGATTCGTTTTCGGGACAAACCCGACAACCCCGCACCCTATTGGCCCACTTGGCGTCACCATCGCGTACTCGAAGTCGGCGTCTTTGTCTTTGCCGTCCTAGCGCTGATTATTATCGCCGTACCCACCGTGAAAAAGACGGTCGCCTTAGACCATGTGCCCGCTCGGCATCCCCTGGTTATTGATGTCACCTCCTTGGACTACAAGTGGCTATTCCAATATCCCGGACAAAAAATTGCCACTGTCAACTACTTTTACATGCCGATCAACCGTCCAGTCCTCTTCCAACTGACGGCCGACTCGCCAATGGGGGCCTTTTGGGCTCCAAACCTCGGTGGAATGGAGTACACCATGCCGAACCGGGTGTTGCCCCTTTGGCTGGAAGCCACACGCCCCGGTGTCTTTCGAGGGCGTAATGCCAACTTCACCGGCGTCGATTTTTGGAAGATGGCCTTTAAGGTGCACGCCGTCCCCGCGTCAGCCTTCACGACCTGGGTTCACGACGTGAAGTCGACGGCGCCGCCCATGACGAAGACTACCTGGAAAGCGTTGCTGAAACGCAACGTTATGCCCACGGCCACCTATTCACGCTACCCTCGGTGGACATTCCCCGAGCGGCCGACCCAGTTTACCGTCAAAGGTCTGCACTATGTGCCGACTCATAAGCCTTAAGAATCTGTGAGGTGTAACATGACCCTAAAGCAATGGACCATCCATCTCATTAAACTTTTGTTCCCCCCCCAAGTCCTGTTGCCCGATATCATCGGCATCGATATCGGGCTCACCGTCGCGGCCATTGGCATTCTCGTCTATCTCACCAAGACCCGGCGCTGGGGATGGCTCTGGCAGGAGTGGATCACCACCGTCGATCACAAAAAAATCGGTATCATGTACCTCATTGCAGCGCTCATTATGCTATTTCGGGGCGGCGTCGACGCCCTCATGATTCGCACCCAATTAATCGGGCCATTGGGACATTTTATGGGGGCCCAGCAGTACGACGAAGTCTTCACGACCCACGGCACCGTCATGATTTTCTTCATGGCCATGCCTCTCGTGTTTGCGCTCTTCAACGTGGCCGTCCCACTTATGATTGGCGCTCGCGACGTGGCGTTTCCGCGCCTGAATGCCATCAGTTTTTGGCTCTTTGCCTTTGGCGCAATTTTGCTGAATGTCTCGTTTTCCGTGGGTGGGTCCCCATCGGCAGGGTGGATGTCTTATCCCCCCTATTCTGAGTTGGCGTTCAACCCAGGCCCCGGCGAAAATTACTTTCTTCTCGCCCTACAGGTCGCTGGGATTGGTACTATCGCTACCGGCATCAACTTCTTGGTGACCGTGTTGAGGATGCGGGCGCCCGGCATGACGCTCACCAAGATCCCGATTTTCGCATGGTCGGCTGTCATCACGTCCACGTTAATTCTGTTTGCTTTTCCCCCGTTGACGGTCGCGCTAGGTCTTACCATGGTGGATCGCCTCTTCGGGGCGTCGTTCTTCACCATTGCCCACCAAGGCATGCCCATGATGTACGTCAACTTATTTTGGATTTTCGGTCACCCGGAAGTCTACATTTTAGTGATGCCGGCATTCGGCGTCTTTTCCGAAGTGGTGCCGACCTTTTCCCGAAAGGCTCTATTCGGGTACGAAGCTATGGTCATCTCCCTTTTGGCTATTTCCTTTTTGAGCTATGGCACGTGGGTACATCATTTCTTTGAAATGGGAGCCGGACCGGCGGTCAATGTCTTCTTTGGACTTTCCACCATGTTGATTGCCATCCCCACCGGCGTCAAGATGTTCAATTGGATTTTTACCATGTGGGGCGGGCGCATCCGGCTGACGGTCCCGATGCTCTGGCAGTTGGCCTTCATCCCCACTTTTGTGGTCGGAGGTGCCACGGGGGTCATGCTCGCGGCCGTACCGGGCGACTACCAGTACCATAATAGCTACTTTCTTATCGCCCATTTTCACAACGTGATCGTCGGCGGAACCGTCTTTGGCCTGTTGTCCTGCGTCTATTATTGGTGGCCGAAAATGTTTGGCGGGAAGCTTAACGAGCGCCCGGGCCGGTGGTCGTTTTGGTTCTTCGCCGTGGGTTTTTGGGTCACATTTATGCCCCAGTACTTCCTTGGCTTTGAAGGCATGACCCGACGCATGGCCGCCTATCCTCCGGGACTAGGCTGGACCAG
>JAKADJ010000372.1 GCA_021820645.1 Bacillota bacterium | reverse complement strand
TGGGTAATGCGCACGAACCCATTCATCGGTTCCGTCGGTGGATCCGTCATCCACTACAATGACTTCCACGGGACTATAGGTCTGTCCAAATACCGACTCCAAAGCCGTTCCGATGAGCTCACGTGAATTGTAAGCAGGGATCACCACGGAGACTAGTCCCGCCATGTTTTCATGTCCTCCGGGGATGGGAGCTGAGATTTTAAAACCTGCTGAACCACCTCGGCATCCACCAAGCGAATGGTGTGAGACCCTATGTGTTGAGTGGTCTCTGGCCCTCTTCCGGTAATCAACACCACGTCATGGACCGACGCCGATTCGATAGCTAAGCGAATTGCGTTGGCCCGATCTAACTCAAAGCCGTAAAGTTTTTTAGCATCTGCTTCTCGAATCCCCTGGGCGATTGATTCAGCGATCTCTCTTGGGTCTTCTGCGTAGGGGCTGTCCGTGGTTAAGATCACATGATCGGCCATCGACGCCGCAATCCTGCCCATCTCGGGGCGTTTGCCATGATCACGGCCGCCTCGGGCACCCAGCACCAACCAGATGGCGGCGCGCCGCAATCGTCGGAGCGACTTCAAAACCTGCAACAATCCATCCGGAGTATGCGCATAATCCACCACCACCATGGGGTAGCCTGGTTGTTCTAGGACATGCCATCGTCCGGGAACCGCCGGTAAATTTTGAAGGGCCTCAATAAGCGAATCGGGCGGCACTCCAAGCCACGAGGCCGCGGTCGTCACGGCCAACACGTTAAACACGTTATAGCGGCCCGGATGGGGGATTTTCACCACCCGGCGAAACGTCGGATGGGTAATCTCGATGAGGCTGTGACCGGGGCCGTCTTCAAGAATCTTGGCCCGCACCTGACCTTGGTCAAGGCCATAGCTCATCACCGGGGCTAACGTCCGCTCCCGTACCGTATCATAATATTGATCCTCCGCATTGAGGACTCCTAGCGATGTGGGTGAAAGGTCTTCAAACAGGCGAGATTTCGCCCCTACGTAGCGATCCATGCTGCCATGAAAATCCAAATGTTCCCGGGTGATATTCGTGAGCACCGCCATCTCAAAAGAGACGTGGCGCACCCTTTGTTGCACTATCCCATGAGACGATACTTCCACCACGGCATGGGTCATGCCGTAATCACGCATCTCCGCCAAGTACCGCTGCAAATCCGGGCTTTCTGGAGTCGTCAACGTGGCCGGGTGTTGATGTAAGCCCGTGTCGTTGAGAACGCTAGAAACCATCCCGGTCTTTAATCCGGCATGTCGCAGTACATGGCTTAACCAATACACCACCGAGGTCTTGCCGTTGGTTCCGGTCACGGCTACGCAACGCATGGCCTCGGACGGATGACCATAGAACTCATCGGCCAGCTCTGCTGCCGCCATTCTACTCGAAGGCACCACCACGTAAGGCACTTGTACCGTGACATCGGGGCGCTCACCCACAATGGCCACCGCGCCTTGGCTGATAGCCTGAGCCGCAAAGAGGTGGCCATCATGAGAAGCCCCCGGTATGGCCACAAAGATGTTTCCCGGCTGAACGGCACGTGAATCGATCGCTATTCCGGTAACCTCGGGATCGATCCGCCATCCCGTTGGTCCCCTTTCAATGGCGGCCTTCATACATAAACCTCCCCGTTTCTCCGATCGTTCCCAGTGTGCCAGGGATTCATGAATGTCACATGAAAAAGTTGCACCCGGCGTGGAAAAAAGAGGGGAATTCCCCCTAATTGCGAAATATACTCTAAGCCTTTCATCTACTATAATTCCCTAGGAGGTCCTCATGATCACTCTTGGATTCGAAAGCTTTCTGGAAAATTCTACACCATACCTTAACGGAAAAAGGTGGGTGTTGGCAACCCATGCTTCTGCCACCACCAGTCGCTGCGAGTCCATCGTCGACGTTTTGGTTCAAGCAGGATTCCCCCTGGTTAAATTATTTAGTGGCGAGCATGGACTACGCGGCGATGTTGCCGCAGGTGACCCCGCTCCCGATCACGTCGACCGCTTCACCAATCTTCCCGTGATCTCGTTGTACGGCCCTAGATATACCGCTGACCCTACGATGTTTGACGATTTGGATGCCCTGATTCTCGACTTCCAGGATATCGGTGCCCGTTACTATACGTTCACCGCCACCATGCTATCGTTGATGACGGCGGCGCACGAATCAGGAGTTCCCGCATATCTCTTGGACCGACCTAATCCCATTGGTGGCCAAATCGTCGAAGGCAATCTATTGCCAGAGCAGGCGCGGTCTATTGTTGGATCGTTACCCGTCCCGATTCGACACGGTCTAACACTGGGCGAACTCTTCAGTTGGTATGGACACCAGCAAAATTGGTCGAAAGATTTTTTTCACGTCATTCCTTGCCACGGCCTCACCGGCTCCTTATTGTGGGCCGACACCGGTCTGCCCTGGGTTGCACCTTCGCCGAATTCCACGGGCCCCACAATGGCCTTATTATATCCCGGAACCTGCCTCATCGAGGGGACCAATCTTTCTGAAGGTCGTGGCACGGCCTATCCTTTTGAAATCATGGGAGCACCGTTTATCGATGGGCATCAACTGGCCAAGATACTCAATAGTCATGATCACCCCGGTGTTCGGTTCCGGCCAGTGACCTTTCGTCCCACGGCTAGTAAGCATGCCGATGAATCTTGCCACGGTGTGCAAATTCACGTGCGAGATCCCCATCGAGTCGAATCCGTCGCGATCGGTCTTGATCTCATCGCCACCATGCTTAGCTTGTGGCCTGATGAGGTCGAGATCAACCCCTTTATGGCTAAACTTTCCGGGATCGAAAATCTTCGGGTACTCCTCGATAAGGCAGAATATGCGGATCTGCTGAGAGAGTTTCAATCCCAAAGCCATGATTTTCGTCTGGCCAGTCAAGCCCATTGGCTCTACCCCCGAAATTAAGGAACCCCACCTGCTATAGGCCCTCATCGGATGATCATCCGATGAGGAGCTGCTTCATCGTTATGGCTTGGACCCTAGCAGAAAGAACGAAAAGCCCCCTCCCAAAGGAGGGGGCTGCTAAAAGGCTGTCGGCAAGGCCTGCGTCTCCCGGTTCCCGACGGAACCAGTAACCACAGCGTACAGGAGGGGGACGACCGTGTGCGGAATGGGAACGGGTCAACTCTCCTGGCGCGACG
>JAKADJ010000371.1 GCA_021820645.1 Bacillota bacterium | reverse complement strand
GTTCATCCGTCACGGACTTTTGCCCCAACTTACTGCGAGCCTAGTGCCCGAGCCTCTCCAAACTCACGGGGTGCCACTCGTGGCCAACTCTTCGAATCTAACGGAAGTGGCCCAAGCCCTCCCAACGGTAATGGTCAACGGTCAGAAATTCTCAGTATGGCGTCCTGCCGGAAATTTTGCGGTAGCGTTCACCGAGTCACATGGGGGCATGGTGTTGGTGGCGGAAGGGTCTGCGACAGATACCTTATTAGCCCTGGTACATGTCGTCGGGATCTGGATGCAAAAAAATGCGGCCCACTAAAAAACAGGGAAATCTGCAGCCCATCGCGAACATGCTATACGAGGTGTTGGCTCATGTGGACAGAACGGCGTGTCGTCACCCTGGACCCTAGATCGTGGGCCCTTATCGGGTTCTGGATATGGTTTTGGCCCGGGCTGGCGGTCGTGGCCGCTAAGGGTATAGAAGGGTTGGCCCTATTTCTTACCGCGATACTAGCTAGGTTTCTGGCGATGGTGGTGTATAACCGACTTGCTAGGTGGCATCAAGGGGTGCATATCGTGCAAGATTCGGGCTCCTTGGTTAAGATCCGGCTGGGCCGGTCCTGGCGCGCCCTAACCCTATATGCCCTGGTGGCGGGTGGGATTTTAGGGATCGGGACGGGGGGAATGTTTGGCGGGTTGATGGTATGGGTCCTGGTGCTCGCCGGCCTGACGCTACTAACCGAGACGATAACCGTCTTGCTCTACAATGGAATTGTGGTGCCGTTTTACGGAGGCTGGCAGTGGCAAGAGGCCCGTGCCAAGGAGAAATGGCGGATAGTTAATTTTACGCCGAACCAAACTCGCCTTTTCTTTGCCACGTTGTTATTTGCTTGGACTGCGGTCATCATGGTGTTATTAATTATGATGGCGATCCTATTTTTCGCCGCAGTGAGAAGGGCTCTTCCCCAAGGATTTTTTAGCCTGGGGGTGATTGTGTTTGCTAGTTTTGTGCTCGCTATTGTCGGTTTCGTGGTCTCGGTCCTATTTGGATGGTGGTGTTTTTGGGGCGTAACTTGGTACAATCGGTGGGTGACCCATGGAGGAGGCATCCAAATGACGATAGACGCCTGGGAGATTCCCTTATGAAGCACATCAAGTACCAAGCTGCCATACCTAGCCCGACCTTATCATTGTTTCGTGACAGCATTTTAGTGTGGTATCGCCGCTACGGGCGTGACCTCCCTTGGCGGCATACCAGAGATCCCTACAAGATATTGGTGTCAGAGATTCTCTTGCATCAGACCACGGTGAGGTCGGTCTTGCCGGTATTTGAAGCGTTCTTGGCACGGTTTCCGACCCTCGAATCGTGCGCTGCAGGGCCTTTGTCGGCCATTAAGGAGATCACCGACCCGCTAGGATACAAAGTACGAGGCTCCTGGCTATACGATATCGCGGTCCATGTGATGCAAGAATGCGACGGTGTGTTTCCCGACACACTCGACGGCCTCTTGGCACTGCCCGGAGTAGGGCGCTACACCGCGGGGGCGGTGCTGTCTTTCGCCTTTGAGCAGGATGCCCCGATTCTTGACACCAATGTGAATCGATTGCTGGGTCGGTTCTTTGGGGTGGACTATAAAGATCACCGTGCAGAGATTCGGCACGAACTCTGGGCCTTGGCCGAGGCCATCGTACCACCCGGGCAAGGAGCGGACTTTAATCAAGCGCTCATGGATATGGGGGCATTAGTATGCACCGCTAAAAAACCACTCTGCTTAACCTGCCCGATTTACGAAGGGTGTGCCATGGGGAGCCAAGATGAGGGCACCCACGCCGCCGAGGCGCGTGTAAGCTATGCCCCCCGAGCAAAGAGCCTTCTAAATTCCGACGCAGGATCGATCGGATAAAACTCCAGTTTTTTGGAGCCCGTGGCCCCACTTTATACAGATGCCGATGCTTCGGGTGCCCGGGACCGAGAACATAGCCCCTATCAATATCAACGGCGATCCCGTTTCGGCACAACTCATACATATGCCCCATGCAGGTCAGGCACCCCGGGGACTTCGCTTGCATAGAATGAGGACGATACGGTCGCGCGTCGATCCTGGGGGGATAATTCATGCTGACAAGTCTCGGCTTATGGTTACTCGCCTTGGCGGGCGGGGTTCAGGGATTACTATGGGTCGCGGGCTATATTGGAGGGAACGCCTTTCCCCAACCTTTAAGCGACCAGCAAGAGCGGGCCTCATTAGAAGCGATGGCGACTGGGGATCGCGATGCCAGAAGACGGTTGATCGAACATAATTTACGACTAGTGGCGCATGTGGTAAAGAAATATGGCAATAAGGGAGTGGATTCCGAGGACTTAATAAGCATCGGGACCGTAGGCCTGATTAAGGGAGTGGATACGTTTGAGATGTCCAAAGGCACGCGCTTGGCGACCTACTGCGCCCGCTGTATCGACAATGAGGTACTGATGCACTTAAGAAACCTCAAGAAGATCAGCCGTGAAGTCAGTCTTTATACTCCCATTGGGGTGGATCGGGAGGGCAATGAAATCATGCTGATGGACGTGCTGGCCTCGGGTGACGAGGTGCCGGATACGGTGGAGGTCCAGATGATTATGGAGTGGGTCACCGAATTTGTTAAGACCTTGACACCTAAAGAACGATTGGTGCTTAACTTGCGATTTGGATTACGCGAGAGTGGGACCCGCATTACCCAGCGAGAAATTGCCAACCGATTAAAGATTTCGAGGAGTTATGTTTCCCGTATTGAAAAACATGCGGTGGAGAAAATATTGGCAGAACTTAGCGACGATCGCGAGCGACATGCCAGGCGGCGGTAGGGGTGATTGCCGCAAAATGCCAAGTATGATACATTTTTCTGAATCAGGATTAGAAATACTAAAAACACCGCAGAAAGGGGGTTTATTGCCAATGGAACCACGTTGGTCGATGGAAACCCTTTTAATTCATGCAGGCAATGAGGTCGTGACGACGGGATCTCATCATCCCACGGCGTTGCCAATTTATCCTAGTACTAGTTACCAAGTGGAGACACCGGAACTGCTCGACCAGGTAATGGCGGGCGAGACGCCAGGCTTTTCCTACGCGCGCCACGGGAACCCGAGCGTAAGAGCCTTTGTCGACGCCATGATTCGTCTGGAAGAAGGTGAGTCAGGGATTGCGACCGCTTCGGGAATGGCCGCAATAGATGCCGCCTTT
>JAKADJ010000370.1:2156-3208 GCA_021820645.1 Bacillota bacterium | reverse complement strand
TGACGGGCTCCCCGTGCCGGCCGCGAAAGGACCATTGGCGTGGGTGGCTTTTCAACTGGGATGGGGCATCTTCCGGAAGAAGCGGCAGGGCGCGGTGGGTGAGGGCACCACCACATGGCTTCACCCGGGGAAGGCGTGCTCGTTCTAGAAGAAGAACGGGGATGTCTGCTTCGGCTAGCAAACGCGCAGCGGTTGCACCAGCTGGGCCGGCCCCCACCACAATAACTGGGTATCTCTGCACCATAGATCCCCCTTGATCGAAATAACTTATGGCTCTCTACCATTTAATATCAATCGTACCATTGCGCCATGTCGAATTTAGCAAATGCTCCGAAGGCCGCAACGGCGTTGCTGACGGCTCCAAAAAGGATCATGATGACACTGCCGAGTTTTTGATCGCTGACCGGCGACAAACCGAACAATCGAATCGGCGCTTCGGTATACGGCGTGTAGAGCGGAGAGTTCCACATAAGAATGAGAATCGCCGGGGGCATCATGACGTCAAAGGCAAAGAACAGGTAGAGGAGTCGAAGTCCTGGCGTGAGTCGGGGAAACTCCGGATGGGTGCTGAGAACCGGCCACCACAAAAACGCGGCCGAGAAAAAAAACAAGAGATGCTCCAGCACGTGGAAGCTATTGTTGGTTAAGGTGAGGTCATAGAGCTGAGGCCAATGAAAATTATCAAAAATGAGGAAAAAGATGATAAGCGCAGTAAACGGGTTGACCATGGCCCCAAAGGCTCGTTTAAACGGGGACCACTGAAAGGCCCACGACCAGAGCCAATTGGGGAGTCCCTTCAGTAATAGCGGCACCATCACCGATACCTCAACCATGTGCTGAATCATATGCGCCGAAAAGAGGTACTCATCGGAGATGTGATCAAGCGGGCTTGCGAAGGCAAAAAAATAGGCAATCATGCCCAATGCCATAGAAGTTTGCTGTGCGGTCGTCGGAGGCGATTCCATTGCGGCGCCTAAATAATGACGGCCCGGCCCCATGAAGTAAAGGTAGGCAGCCCAAATCACGAAGCCAATCGCAAAGGCAGACCATTG
>JAKADJ010000370.1:0-2146 GCA_021820645.1 Bacillota bacterium | reverse complement strand
ATGGGACCAGGCATGAATTTGGGCAAGTTGAGACAACAACAGCACATCCTTTGTTAGGAATCGCGGTGATTCCCGGTCGATTCGTGTCGTTTCGATTCTATCGGATTATGGAACGGAAGGCTATGAGGTGGCTGGTTCTTTCTGATGCGGTGGGTATAATAAGGGAAGGTTTGTCGATTAACGATGATGAAGAGGTGGCAGGGCGATGGCAGAAGAGCGATGGCCGCAGGTGTTCCAACGGGGGTTCGGCATTTTGTGGATCATCGACGGGATTTTAAAGTTACAGCCCGAGATGTTTACCTCCAACCTCATCTCAAATGTAGTGGGCGCCAATGCGACCGACAATCAGCCAGCATGGCTTTATCATCTCATGATTGCTGGCGCTAATCTCTGGCACGCGGGACTGCCATATACCACCATTGCCATGGCTCTCTTCGAGATGGCGATTGGGATTGGTCTTATGACCTTATCGGGCCCAAAACTACGCATGGTGTTGTGGGTCCTCGTAGCTTGGTGCCTTATTGTGTGGGTCATGGCCGAAGGCATGGGGGGGGTTCTTTCCGGGACACCCACATTCCCCGGGGATTCTCCGGGATCCACCCCCTTTTACGCGATTGGTGCCTTACTTCTCTTATATCCTCATTGGGTCAAACCCACGTTCTATCGTTGGGCGGGGGTGTTTTGGGGAATTGCAGCTGTCGTTCAGCTCCTCCCCTATAATTGGAAGGCCTCGACCTTGGCAGGAATTTTTGGCAACGTAACCATGAACGGGTTCGAACCAGCGTGGGTGGATCGTTTAAATAATGCGTTCATCGTGCTGGGGTTTCATCACCCGATCGTGATTAATATCGTTTTTGTGGTCGTTATGGCTCTCTTAGCTATGGGGTATGCGTCCGGTCGCATTGCAGGGCCGGTATGGTGGATAACCATCATTTGGCTGGCGTTTTTGTGGGTTGTTCCCCAGGCCTTTGGCACCCTCTTTACCGGAACGGGAACGGATTTAGGCAATGAGTTTCCGCTGGTCCTATTGCTTTGGGCCGCCAAGCGCATGTCGGTCTCGGGCACGTCTTCTCATCGCATCAATGATCGGGCATCGACTGCAAGCGACACACTTTCCTAAAAACAACCCGGGGTCGCCAAAGACTCTTGTCGCAATTCCGCGACACTTCCGTGCCCGCCTAAGGGCTATCTTTTGATACACTACGGATGTGGCAGAAAATGGAATGAGGTGATCCGGTGGGTTGTCATGGGGTGTGGATATTGGATCCAGCCGGAGAGATTGTAGCGGCGGACGTACAAGCGGATCCGGACGTGTTGGCTCGGCTGTCGAGTGAGGCGGTTCGGCTTCTTCAGAGCGGAAAAGCGTCGACCGGATTTGCCCCCGGAGGGCACAATTGGATTCGACTGTTCCCACTGAAAAATGATCGGTTTCAAGGCGTCGTTGGGGTCTGGGAGGACAACCATGGCGAAGAGTCGTTCAAATTGGAAGTCATGAGTATGGCCCACGACATCAATAATCTGTTGGCGGTGGTCCAAGGCCATTTGGAAATGATGCAGTGGAATGACGAAAATTCCCAGGCCTCCGTCAATGAGGCCCTGTGGATGCTGGAACGCGCCGAGGATCTGGTCAAACGCCTGGGCGCTTTGGGTCGCGAATCGGTCGCCAAAGAGATGACCCCTCTTGCCAATTTAAGTGAGATTTTGTCTCACTTATGCGGTTGGTTGGACCATGTGGGTCAGCAAATCCGCCTCGATCTGGAGGGCGATGGCGATATGTGGGTTGCCATGGACCGTGCTGATTGTATCGAGGTTTTTCAAAATCTTTTGAAGAACGCTACCGAAGCGATGCCCAATAGAGGGCCCATTTCGGTCGAAGTCCGCCACCAGGACCATGAGGTCACGGTATCTGTCCGGGATCATGGTCCGGGCATTCGATCAGAGGAGATTGCTCTCATTTTTTCTCCACATTTTACTACCAAAGATTCGGGCCATGGTTTGGGGCTGTATCGGACACGCGCATTGGTGGAACAATACGCTGGGCGTATCCGTGTCATGTCGGCGCCGGAGCGCGGCACGACATTTATCGTAACCTTGCCCGCCGCCGATGATGCTGATATAATGAAAGACTCTCGCACAACCGGATAAC
>JAKADJ010000369.1 GCA_021820645.1 Bacillota bacterium | reverse complement strand
CCTTCCGGTGGCGATGACACGGGACCATCACCCACCTCAACACATCTCATTTCAAGCCCAAGGCGGCCCATGGCCTCCTCATTGCATTCCAGGTACCACCGGATTCGACTACCATCCCCAATTGTCGATTCCTCCACAAGCCGCGCATTTTATCAAAGGCTTTCAACCGGACCAGGATGCCTACAGCTGGTTTGCGGGGCAGCGAATTGGCGATGGGGGCGAGTTGAACGGCGAAACATTAGATCAATGGTTCCAGGCCCACGCGGTCGACACACTTTATGTGGTAGGACTGGCCACCGATTACTGCGTGCGTGAGACCGCGCTCGATGCGCGTCGGTTGGGCTACACCGTCTACCTTCCTCGCAATGGCGTGCGAGGCGTCGATGTTGCGCATGGCGACAGCCAACAAGCCCTGGATGAGATGAGCCGCCACGGTGTGCGGGTTGTCGATGCCATAGCACTCGAACCACCATTTCACTAGCTCAAGGGGGCTCGGCAGCAATTTCTACATCCTTTGATTCAGACGAACAACAGCATCCGCCCTCGCCTGAAGAACCTATCCGCTCCTCGGGTGCCTTGACACGTACGTTGTTGGCACTGCCCACGGTCCTATTGATTGGTGGAGCCTGGCTTCATCACGTGTCATTGTCGATGTGGCTGATGATAGTTCTCGCGGCCGGGGCCGGGTTCTGGGGATTACGGCGAGCCGGAAAGATCCCTGCTACTATAGAAGACGATCACGAGCGGCCCGAAGAGGCTCAACCGGATCCGACAGAAACCACATTTAAAATCGGCAATGCGGCGATGCCTCACTTACGCCAAGGACTTAACCAAGATACCGCCCGCCACATTGCCGACATCATTCAGCGCACGGCAGGCGTCGATGCGGTGGCCATCACAGACACCCAGACCGTGTTAGGCTGGGCGGGCAAACCTTGCCCGCAGCACGCACCCGGAACCTCGCTGTCCTCAACAACCCGCGCGGTCCTCAAAGACCAAGTTATCCGAACGTTAGATACCAAGCATTTGGCTGGCGCCTATGAAGAATGTGACCTGGGCACGGTGGTGATAGCGCCGTTGGTCTCGCATCAGCAATCGGTGGGCTGCATAAAGCTGTATGTGGCCCGGGATCGGTCACTGTCGGCCCGCATTGTGGGCCACGCCGAGGGAATTGCTCAATTGCTGTCCATCTTGCTGGAACTAGCGGAAGCCGACCGCCAAAAAAGCTTGGCCGCAGATGCACGTCTTGAAGCGTTGCAAGCCCAAATTCGTCCCCATTTTTTGTTCAACGTGCTCAATACCATCATCTCTTTTTCACGCACCGATCCCGATCGAGCACGCGACCTGCTCATCCAACTGGCCACTTTTTTTCGCCGGTCATTGGCCCATAAGGGTCCCACCATCCTACTCAAAGAGGAAATTGAATATGTCCAAACCTATTTGTCATTGGAAATGGCGCGCTATAGTGACCGCTTACGCTATCGCATGCGAATTGACCCCTCCGCCCTCGATGTCCCGGTCCCCATCTTGATGTTGCAACCATTAATAGAAAATGCGGTGGTCCACGGCATTGCCCCCAAAGAAAAAGCAGGCACCGTTAGTCTGACCATTCGACGATGCCAAAGCGCCTCTGAGGACCAATTGGTGATTTACATTTCGGACAGTGGCGTCGGCATCCCGAAGGCCAAACAGGGCGAAATTTTTGAGATGGGATCGGGAACCGGAATGGGACTTGGCCTCTCCAATGTGTCTGAACGGTTGGTAGGACTTTATGGACCCTCCTATCACCTGCGGCTGCGATCACGCGATGGCCACGGAACATCGATCCGCTTAGTGGTGCCCTGCCAACCGCGGGCCCTTAGCACCGAACCGATCCACTAACATTGGATAATAAGGGAGCGACTTTATATGTTAAAAGCACTTATCGTCGAAGATGAACCCCCCGCCCGGATGGAACTGCGCTTTTTATTAGAACCCTATAAAGAAGAGCTCGAGGTCATCGGCGAAGCCCAGTCTGCTCGCGAGGCCCTGGCCTTAATTCAAGCCATTAACTATGACGTGGTATTTTTAGATGTCGAAATGCCAGGCGTCAACGGACTCGAACTTGCGCGCCGGGTTCGCAATCAACGGCCACAGACCCGCATTGTCTTTGTCTCAGCTTATGAGAATTACGCGATTGATGCGTTTGCCATCGAAGTGGTAGACTACCTGCTCAAACCCGTCAGCCCCGAGCGGATTGCCGAAACGATGCGCCGTTTGGTCAGTACCCCAAACTCGGCTGAATCCCGTTCGGATGCCCCAATGGATTGGGTGCCCTGCGAGCAACACGGGCACACCGTCCCCGTATCAGTTCAAGATGTGGTCTATATTGTGGCCGAACGAGAGACTATCTTTGTGTGCACTAACCACGATCGGTATCCCACCAAATTTACCTTGCAAGAGTTGCAAGAGCGCTTGCCCGAGCAATTTCTCCGCACCCATCGCAGTTTTATCGCCAACATGCATCAGGTGCGAGAAATCATGCCCTACTTTAATGGGACCTATTTATTAAAGATGAAAGACAAAGCCCAGAGTGAGGTCGTCGTCAGCCGTTCGAACGTTAAGCGGGTCAAAGAAGTGTTTCACATATCTTAGAGGCCCGCATGATAGCCCGTCCCCTGTCTTAACCCCAGCCAGAGGGCACGCGCCCTCTGGGTGTTGGGTCAGGGGGTTTTGAGCTGATCGTCTGGCGAGTCAAAATGCCAGTGTTCCATGCCATCGGCCCACCGTTCTTTTTTCCAGATCGGTGCCCGTTGCTTGACGCGGTCAATCCCGGCCTGACAGGCCGCAAAGGCTTGTCCTCGGTGAGGGGCGGACACCGCGATAACCACGCTCACTTCGGTCAAGCCGAGTTCTCCCACCCGATGGACCATGGCCACATGTAACGCGTCAAACTCCTGTTTTAATTCTTGGCCTATACGGCGCATTTCTTTTTCGGCAAGTTCCGTGTAGGCTTCGTAAAACAATCCCTTGGAGGGACGTCCTTCAAATTCATTGCGCACCGTGCCCAAAAACAGCGCATGACCTCCTGTGGCCGGATCTTCAATCGCCCGCAAGATCTCCGCAATGTCAATCGACTCACTCGTGATACGGTACATATCGGCCATTTTGGTCCTCCTCAAACGTGATACAGACATTGGTTTCTAACCGCCGCTAACAGGAGGGATGACCGCGATTTGATCGCCGTCC
>JAKADJ010000368.1 GCA_021820645.1 Bacillota bacterium | reverse complement strand
GTTGGAGACGCTGAGAAGCTCTGGTTGGGTGGGAACCGGCGCGGTGGACGTTGAGATCCGCCGCGGTGCCGGGGCATATATTGCCGGAGAAGAAACGGCACTTCTCAACAGTATCGAGGGCAAACGTGCCGAACCCCGTGTAAAGCCTCCCTTTCCGACCGTTAAAGGGCTGTTCGGGGCCCCTACGCTCATCCAAAATGTTGAAACGCTGGCGAATGTAGCGTTGCTTTTTGCACACGACGTGGATTGGTTCCGGCAATTCGGTACCGAGGATACGCCTGGAACGAAATTAATAGGTATTAGTGGTCATATCGAGCGGCCTGGGGTGTACGAGGTGCCTTTCGGCTATCCATTGGCGGATCTCTTGCGCGATGAAGATTTGGGGGCAGGGGTTCGAGGTACGCTTGGCAGTGTTCTTTTGGGAGGAGCTGCCGGGACTTTCTTGTCCCCCGACGAGGTGGGGGACAGTTTTCTCGATTATGCATCCCTTCGTCGGTATGGTGCCAGTATGGGTTCAGGAGCTTTGATGATTTTTAACGATACCGTGAAGCCTGTTTGGGTATTGAAGAAGTTGGCTCACTTCTTCGCGGACGAGTCATGTGGGCAGTGCGTTCCGTGCCGCATCGGGACTCGGCGGGTTCTCGAGATGCTCGATCAAGGAGGGCTCGGCACGCGCGTTCAGGACATGCGCGAATTGGCGGAGGCTATGCGCGACGCTACGATCTGTGGATTGGGACAGACAGCACCCGTGGCGCTGCTGTCCATTTTAGATCGACCTGAACTCCAGAACGCATAAATGAAGAATCAAGAGGTGATCTCATGCAAGACCCAGTGACATTGACAATCGATGGCGTGGTGGTCACGGTACCAGCGGGGAGTACGTTGCGAGCGGCCTCAGAGGCCGCACACGCGTCCGTCCCGACCTTGTGCTGGCACGAGAATTTGGAGCCTGCCAATGCCTGCCGCGCTTGTGTCGTGGAGGTTAAAGGTTCGCGAGCTTTGGTGGCATCGTGCTCGCGTGAGGCCGAAAACGGCATGGAAGTTTCGACCTCGAGCGGGCGGGTTCTAAACTCCCGTAAGGTTGTGGCAGAACTCTTGCTCTCGACCTCGGACGCCACGATGGCCCCTGATTTACAAAATCTCGCGGATATCTCTGGGGCCGATCCGGTTCGGTTTCAGGGTGGCACTACCTGGGAACAGCCGCCCCGGGATGATAACAATCTTTATGTTCGCGACATGGCCAAGTGTATTCTCTGTTACCGCTGCGTAGAGGCGTGCGGTGAGGAGGCTCAGAACACCTTTGCAATTAGTGTGGCAGGTCGGGGATTTGATGCCCACATCGACGCCGGGTTCGGACGCGAACTCCCTGATTCGGATTGCGTCTTTTGTGGAAATTGTGTGGCCGTGTGTCCCACGGGTGCCCTTGTCGGCAAGGCCGAATGGACCTTGCGGGAAGAGGGCACGTGGGATGAAGAGCGCATCGCCACCACGGATACGGTGTGCTCGTACTGTGGTGTGGGCTGCGACCTCACGCTCCACGTGCTAGACAATGAAATTGTGAAGGTGACTTCACCCATGGATCATCCTGTGACTCATGGTATGTTGTGTGTCAAGGGTCGCTACGGCTACCAGTTCGTGCAAATCGAGGAGTAGGGAGCGGCGCCGAGGCCGATGGGATGAATGATTGGCAATGTTAGGTGCGATATTGGTCCTCGGGCGTCGAGACGCTAAGATCCCGACCGTCATCGATACCCCACCAAGCTTTCTCAGGCGTTAAAACCAAAGAACTGGCCGAGGGGAATGTCTCCTTAGCCGGTTTTTGATATCCCGGTGTTTTGGCATGATTGGTGTGGCTGCAACCATTTCTGGTTCTCATGATGATGTCCTGTCCGGCATAGCATGAAAGGAGGCTGGGACAGGAGGTACAGCATGAGCGGCAAGGGACGGACGATTCAACGCTTCACGGAAATCCTGGAGATCCCACCCGAAGTTTTGGTCAACGTGCCTCGTGTGGAAGTGGTGGGGCATTTGCAATTTCGGGTGGAGAACCATCGGGGTATTGAGCAGTACGAGCCCCATCGTGTGGTTTTGGCCATCCCCGATGGCCGCTTGATAGTCACCGGGCGCGACCTCGTCATCGGCTGGATTGACAAAAATGAGCTCTTGGTGACCGGCCAGGTTCGTTCATTGGTCTTTAAGGCGGGCCGCGCATGAGCGGGATTCTCGTGCGTCTTTTCAGCGGGTGGCGCCGCGTTCGCATCAAAGGCCGGGGTGCGGAGCGGGTCCTTTCCGCACTGGCCGATCGGGGGTTTCGTGTTTGGCAGATTCAACGGCGGCGGGACGAGCTTTATGCGCTTCTCACCGAAGAGGGATATGACCACCTTCTCTTTCTAACGGAGGGCCGGCCTTTCGAGGTTACTTCGGTTAGCCAAGGCGGACTTCCCTTTCGCTGGCGGCAATGGCGCCGGCGCCCCTTTCTGTTGCTGGGCTTGTTGACAAGTCTGGCCATGATTTGGTGTGCGACCTCCCGCATTTGGGTGGTCGAGGTCAGGGTACCGAATTTGGCCCCCGGTGAGGAGCAGCAATTAATTCACGTGGCAGAGTCCTCAGGATTACGACTCGGTTCCAGTCGCAACGCTATAAATATCCCCAAGGTGCGCCGCCATATGTTGGGACAACTCCCTCAATATTCTTGGATTGGGATTCACACAAAAGGCGTGGTGGCGGAAATTGATGCCGTCCGTATTGTCAAGCGCCCGCCGGATCATCTGCCACCCAGACTGGTTGCGGCTCAATCGGGGAAGGTCACCGCTGTCTTCGTCTATATCGGGGCGGCCGATGTTCTCCCCGGCGAAGAGGTTCGACGTGGACAAACGCTCATTTCAGGCGTGGTTTCAGGAGAACCTCCCGTCCAGCCCGAAGGAAATAAAAAGCCGGTCGAAGAGAGCGTGGTGACACCGGCTGAAGGTGAGGTGATGGCCGACGTCACCTACCGCAAAAAGTTGTTTCAGCCCCTTCGAAAAGAGGTTGCTCGGCCGACCGGGCGTGTCTATATAAAGCGGTTCGTCGAGTGGGACAAGAGCGCTCTTGCCGAGATTCCTAATTTGCGACCGTTAGGGTTTTCCCATTACCAGGTCCGAAAAAAAGTGGAACCACTGCGTTTTGCCGACGTCCACCTCCCGGTTCAGGTTATTGAGATGGTATATAATGAAGAGGATATCCGGTCCGTGCCTCTTACCGTGAAGG
>JAKADJ010000016.1 GCA_021820645.1 Bacillota bacterium | reverse complement strand
AGTGTAGCACTAGTAACCGGCAAAAAGGTGATGGTGGGGTTTTGGCCAAGTCCGGAATTCGGCAAAGCCCCCTTCATGTTCGCTTGATAGACGGCATCGGCGGATGCCTCTGCGGGACCCGTGGCAATGGTGCTCCACGAGGGAGGGGTCGAGGGATTGGCCTCTATCTCCGCATTCACCTCTTGGGTGATGACCTTGGCGGCGGCGAGAGCGGCCGCCGATACCGCAGCGCGCGCTTGGTTGTGCACCACGTATACGCGGCCCACGTCAACCGTTAAGGCCGTCGCTCCGACCAGCACACCGGAAAACAACACGACCAACGGCAATGCTTGTCCTCGCCGGTCACGGAACATCCCGCGCATAGTCCACCTCACCCGCCTTTGTATCCAAGTGTTACCACAACATCGGGGTATTTGGAAATATTTAGCCGGAATTAGTTGGACGTCCCGTAAAACATCGCGGGCGACGTGGCAGATGTCCCGGAGAAGCTGGCATCTGGAGGATCCTCTTGGGCCATCGTATAGGATTGATGGATTTCCATGTTTTTCGTTCCGAAAAATGGGATGGCAATGGGATAATGGTAAGCGACCTCGACCACAATGCTTGACGTGTTTCCGAGTGTCGTCACATAACCGTCCCAGACAAGCCGAGCGCTGGTGGAGGCAAAGGGCGATGGCGGCGAGTACACCGTTCGGGCCGTGGCCGACGCGTTGAGTCCGATTCCTGAGACTTGACTGTCAATAGCCTGACCGACGGCCGAGGCCGACGCGCCGAGACTTGCGTCCCGCACGCCAATTTTGGCGGCCTGCTCAATGGTGATGAACCCGTAAAAGATGAGACCGAATTGAATTATGCCATAGAGCAAGATGAGGAGAAGCGGCGCCACCAACGCGAATTCGACTAGCGCCTGACCTTCTCGCCGATGAAGTTTTTTTCGAAGAAGTGATTTCGGATTCGACACAAGTCTCCCCATCCTCTATCATGGCAGTACTTGATGGTCCTTTCACTGAATCTACTCGCTCAGGATCGCGGTGTAAAGAAATTAGGCCTTTGGAGGATCCGTATGTTTTCCGTCTATCTCGCCCGTTCCGAAGCCTACGCCGATGAACTCACCAATTTCTTGAGAAGCTATCAGGACACCCTGTTGGTGATGGGCTTCCAAGACAATCTGGAAAAAGCCTGGGCCGATTGCCGTCGCGACGCGCCTGGGGTCTTGTTGCTAGATGATGAACTCCTTCGGGCCAATCCGGAATGGATAGAACGGTGGAGTCAAGCCGCCTTCCCCGTCGTGCTCTGGGCGTCGGCCCTGGACCCTGGATCGGCTCGACGCGCCTTGGCCGTGAAGGCCAAGGATTTGGTCAGTGGCCCCAACTGGCGAACGGAATTAGTGCCCGCGTTGGAACGGGTCGCCGTGCCCCTCTATCAGCGCGATAAAAAAGACGGCCGAATCATCGCCGTTTTCTCGTCTAAGGGTGGGGTAGGGAAGACCACCCTAAGCGTCAATCTCGCCGTCGCTCTCGCTGAGAAATCGCGCGAGCCGATTTTAATCGTCGACCTCGACCTGGAGTTTGGCGACGTCTCGGCCATGGTGGGACTGGAACCCACGCTAACCATTCACGATATCGATCCCGAACATCTTGACCAAAGTCTTGAGACCGTCATCCAGAGACCCGACGCACCCCTGAGCGTATTGCCCGCACCGCTGACCCCTGAACAGGCGGAAGATATCGGCAGCGCTTTTTTGGTGCGCTTGCTTCAACACGTCAAACAAGACTACCGTTTCGTCATTCTTGATTTAGCCCCCGGTTACCACGACCTAAATGTCGCCGCCTTGGACATTGCCGATTTGATACTCACCGTTTGCACGCCCGACGTGGTAGCACTCCGTACTGTTGGCCAAGCCTTGGCCTTATTTCGCGAGCAATTCCGCTATCCCTCCGAAAAAATCCGTCTGGTGCTTAATCGCACCGGATCCAATACCGGCATTGAACTGAGCGATATCGTAGCCGTATTGAAAGCCTCCCGATTGTACGAATTACCCAGCGCCGGCGCCATGCCAGTGCGTGCCGCAAATGAGGGTGTGCCTTTTATGCTGCGCGAACCTCGGGCACCCTTGTCAGAAGCGATTTTGCGATTGGCTGAGGATCTTCTCCGCGATGGGGCTCCGGTTCGATCGTTCCGGTGGCCCCGCCGCCGAAGATCGTAGCTTAAGACGGCGCTTTCACGATTAGCCATCCATGGGATCTCAATACCACCTGCCAATGATCGCGAGCAATGAACCACTCGAGACTGGTATTCATCATTTTTTGGGGCCAAGCTAGGACGGTAACGTGGGCGTCGCTCAACATCGCGTGCACCCGCTTCGGACGGGCGTCGGCGGAAATCAACTGAATATAATTCTGAAACCGACGTCCGTTGGCCAGATAGAAGTCAGCGCGGCCATCCATGTAGACCCCGTGGACGTTATGAGCAAGGAGGAAGCCGCC
Organism: Bacillota bacterium; assembly: GCA_021820645.1. The sequence goes on along the minus strand of JAKADJ010000016.1, from coordinate 14,586 downwards.
CACCGCATCGGGGGCCAACACACCAGAATAGGTGTGATGGTGGAGCCAGAACATGATCGGCTTGGGCACCGGGTAGCTTTCTACGCGGCTCGGGTGGGATGACATCACAAAAAGTGCAACCCCCAGCGAGAGGATGCCGGCAAGAGCGGTTCCGATATAAAACGGCTTTTTTCCCTGAGCCGGCGGCAGCCATTCCTGATAGGTCCGGTGCTGACCGAGCCCATATCCCCACCACACCATGAACACCAGACCAAAATAGGTGAGCATCCGGATTTCATCAAAGAAAGCCAGGGTAATTCCAAGAAACCAGACGTCCAAAAGCCAGGGGTAGCGCCGAGGGACCCAACCGCGCCACACCCAGGCTCCAAGTACCGCCACACCCCATACCGCCATCGACAGCTGCCGAAAGTCAAGCGGCAACCATTCCTGAATGTGGCTGGTGATTTCTTTATTGTGGTCTAGCCACCAGGCATAGGTCAGCACCTGTATATGCTCCGGGGTGAAGAGAACCCCGGCTAAAATCGGGAGTACCATCGCATAGAGGATTTGGCGCCAAAAAACGTTCCCGCGCCGACCCACGGCACTCATAACCACCTCAAGACCGCCCAGCACCGGAATCATGAGCCAACTTCCATGCAAATTGGCCCAAAGGATGGCAAGAGGGGTCAGAACCCAGAGCCAGCGAGGATTCTCTCGCCCGCGCCACAAAATCCCCAACAAAAATGGGAACGCCATATAGGAGAACATCTCGGCCCGAAGTTTCACCGTAAAGGGGAAAGCGAATGTGGCGTAAATCATATAGAGTGCCATCATAATCTCCGGCGTCAGCTTAGGGGCAATGGCCCGCATCGCCCATACAAATCCGGCCATCATGATGAGCTCACAAATCCACAGAAAGACCATGAAGATCCAGGGGTTCAAGTGGGGATTCGCGACATAGAGAAAAAGCTCCCATCCCCACTCAAGGTTTACCCAAGGATGCCCAGCCAGCGTGCTCCCATTCCAGGAGGCCGGGTCATGCATGAGAATCTGGTGGTGAAGAGCCATCCATTGCCCGGCCTTCCATACCCACCAGACATCGCCGGTCACCCCGCCGTTATAAAACTGGACCAAGGGAAGCACGAGCGACAAAGCCGCCAACACCCCTACGGTATACACGCGAAAGCGAGGCAGCCAAACCGAGGACAAATGGAACGAACCGCGCGGCTTTGAGGATTCTAACGAAGTCATAGCGAAGAACCTTTCCCAGATAGATATCCCCATTTTAGCGGTTGACACCCGAAAGGCCGTAATCTTAACGCCCTCTCCGTCGGGAAAGATTCGTGCCCCGTCGATTAGAATCCCTCCAGCACCCCCGTATGACGTCAGCTAATCCGTTGTTCGGGAAAGGCCCCGCTGTCGTCACCCTTTTCGGCCCAGTAAAGGGAAAAGAACCAGCATCCCACCAACACACTAAGAAAGAGGCCCCCTAGGTAGTAAACCACTTCGCCCACTCCGTGGAGAAGCGTCGCCAATAGGGCCAAGATTCCGTATCCTATCAAAATCCCCACCATGCCCAAGAGTCCCGTGCCAAGCATGCCCCAATAGCTCCGGCCCCGAAAACTAGCTTTAAAGCTTTGGCCCCACCGGTAATGATGGACGAACAGGCCTCCCAACATGCGAATAGCCCAGGGGAAACTGCCAATCAGCAGAAGACTGGCAATGACAAACGCGACTGTATGAATGGCGAGAAAGAGAAGTCCGACAACAATAGCAAAAGCCGCCACATAGATCAGGTAATACAAAACCGCACCCCATGCGCGACCATAGAGCTTTCGCGCATAGGGGATGAAGCTCGCCCAACCCACCTCTTCGCCCTTCACCGCCGCGCCTAACATCCCGTAGACGCCCGCCGTGACGAATGGGCCGAAAACGAATAAGACCAAGACGACAATGCCCGACGTCGGCGAAAGATTAGGCGTCTGTGTAGATGGAGTAGCGCCGAACGAGAAAGGGTGAACGAGACTCGACCCTTGCCCGGACGCGAAGGCAATCGCCAAGCTAATCGCCTCGAGAATCGCCGACCACACCACCGTCGTCCACACGCCCTTCATGGCAATGGCTCGACGGAAAAGCTCAAACGTTCGAGAAACCATAAAAATCCTCCTATTACCTTTCCATTTGGACCAATCATACGCAAACCTCTCCGGCGTGGCTAATGCCAATAATAGGATAGCTGCGAATAAAATAGCGGCAGCCATGAAAACTGCTGCCGCTTGCCATTCTTGCCGTTATCCCGATCGTCGGGAACGCACCAAGATGCCCGAGCCTAACGCCACCAAAGCACCCGCCACCGCCAATTCCGCCCCGAAGGGAAGGCCCGTATGGACGGTGGTCGCCCCTAGAATGATTTGGCCGGGCTTTATCGAAGAGGGACCCGAACCTGCACCGCCCCCGATGGCCCTGCCCGCTGGGAGTGCCTCAGCCTTCGAAGTCTTCACTCGGTGGCGGGACCCCAAGGCTTTCAGTGCATGATGGACTGTCTCCGCCGATGCCGCCCCGCTGGCCCGAATTGCCGGCCGAAGGACCACAGCGCCCTCCCCCCGCTGAAGGCATTGGATCGGCACTGTACCGGATGCCACGAACCGGGAAATCGTGCGAATCATCAATTCTTGCGGAAGGATTACCTTCCCTAACACAACGTTGGCGCCAGTACCGTACAGGGTTAATCGAAGCTCTCCGGACGTGAGGGACTGGATCGTTACGTGGACGTCACGGCGACCCTTAAGCGCCGCTAACAAATCATGGCATATGCCCACGGCGCTCCCGGTTCCACTTTCTCCTAGGCCCACGTGTTGGTTGGCTTTCTCGTGGTACACTATCCGTAAGTGGTTTACGCCACTGATCGAGAGAGGAACAATCGCTCGAACAGGGCTGCCCTGAAATACGCCCACACTGTGGCTTGCCAAGCCCACCTGCGGCAACAGGTGCGGCTTGGTTTTTATAGCCACTCGCATGTGATAGACATGTTGAGTGGTTCCCGCGATGGAGCCTTTCTCTTTTCCCAACGATCCGAATTCCGATCCGGCTGTAAACGTTCCCTTGGTGTTTTCAGTACCAGTGAGCTTGCCAAAGGCATTTGGCGCCGCCCCTAGCTCATGACGATTGATCGGCCCACCGTAACAGGGAACTTTCGGCACGCCGACGGCCTCCGAGCCTATGCTCGAGAGAGTTGTTGCTCCACTGGCTGCCAAAGCCGGGTGCGCCAAGACCAATGGCCCCATGAGAGAGGCCGCCAATAGAAGCGCCCCTGTGTTGAACGCCATATCCCCTCTCCTCCCATCAACTTAAAGGAATTTCCGTCCACGACACCGCCCGCACCTGATCCCCCTTTTGGACCGTGGCTCGAAATATCAGCCGCATGACGGTCCGGCTACCCCGGGGCGACGTCGCTGCTATCTCCACCGTTAGCCGTGTGCTTCGCACCTGGGTGCCCCGCGCCACCACCCCCTCGTCAGCCTGCGTGAGATATTGAATCGTAGACCCTGGGGAAACGAGTGGCCACAAGGGGCTTGACGGTGGAAGGGCTAGATTCGCCCCCCACGCCACGTGATGCTGCACGAGCGTGTGTATGCCCGCAAAGAATAACGTGGTCGTGGCCTGGGCGGCAGCCAAGGGCGCGTTCGACTGGACGAAGTCCCGAGACGGGTTACCTCGAATAGTCAGATGTCCCATGGGCATGGCATTGGTTCTCAGCGTAAGCCCTTGGGCCTCGAGGGCGGGCGGAATGCCCCACGCCTTAAACGACGTCCCCAGATGAACCGAAGGCGCCACGACTAGAGGTCGAACGCCCACTTCACGGGCCCATACCAGATACCGGTCTCGCGTGAAGTAAAGAGCGTTCAAAGGGTAGCAACTTTCCAACACGACGGTCGGCGTCCGACTGTCGACTAGCGGCATCCCGGCCTGAACGATGGCCGTCCGGACAATGCGAAACTCGTAGCGGTTGCGCCCCCGAATGACTGAAAAGATGTCCCCCACCTTAAGAAGGTTAATGCGATGAAACCACGTGACATTGTGGCCGGCAAGCACACTGGTACCGGGTTGACCCGGCATGACGCTGTCTTGAAGGTGCCCGACGCCTATGGCTAGTTGGGCCATGGTGGTGCCTTCCACAATGGGGGCGGTTTCCTTCAAGGACGGGATTCGTAAAATCCCGACCACCCCCGAAGGTAAGTGTTCCGCGTGGGTCAGCGTGGCCGTTTCCGCCTTCACATAGCGATGTACCAAGCGGCGTCCGGTTGTAGAGGAGTGCCACTGGAAAATTGCCACCCAACTCGCCAATAGGACGCCCAAGACCACCAGGAACCCGCCCGCCCTTCGCTTCATCACCAATCACCTCCTCTCCGAAATAGTGTTCGTCGGAGCTCACGAAATATCGGGGGCATCGATACAAATTTTGCCAGGGATTTGCTGGAACTCTGGTCATCTCTTTTGATTTCCATCCGCACGGTGTACGCTTACAACGAACTGGTTAAGAAAGAGGGGGCTCTTCTTTGGACTTTTCCCTATCACCCGAAATACTGCAAATGAAAGACGCCGTGCGCGATTTTATTGCCCACGAGGTGGAACCGCGGGCCATGGACATTGAGCGCCAGGATCGGGTTCCTGAAGACCTCTTGGAAGCCTCGAAGGAGCTCGGCCTTTTCGGCCTCAGCATTCCCGAAGAGTATGGCGGCCTCGGGCTCTCCATGGTGGATAAGTGTGCTGTCTTTGAGGAACTCGGTCAAACCACAAATGGCTACACAACCATTTTAGGAGCGCACAACGGGATCGGGTCGGTGGGCATCGTGACCTTTGGCAGTCCCGAGCAGAAGGCCCGCTATTTGCCACGCATGGCCTCAGGTGAATGGATTGGGGCCTTCGCCCTGACTGAGCCGGAAGCCGGGTCCAATGCGGCGGCACTCCGATCCACGGCCACGAAGAAGGGCGACCGTTATATTCTCAACGGTCAGAAGATCTACATCACCAACGCGCCGGAAGCCCATGTCTTTACCGTTATGGCATCCACGAACCCTAGCCTAGGCGCTAAGGGAATCACCTCTTTTATCGTGGAAAAAAGCTTCCAGGGCTTTCGTGTGGGAACGGTTGAGAAAAAGATGGGATTGCATGGCTCCCATACCGCCCAGCTCTATTTCGAGGATTTGGAAGTGCCGGAGGAAAACGTGCTGGGCGACGTCGGCCAAGGCTACGTCAATGCCCTCAAGATTCTAGCCAATGGCCGGGCAGGCCTTGCAGCGCGCGCACTCGGCTCTTGCCAATATCTCCTCGACCGTTCAACCCGTCATGCGCTCGCGCGCCATCAGTTCGGAAAGCCTCTATTCGAGCAGCAAATCATTCAACACTATCTCGCCGACATGGCGACCGAAATCGAAACCTTGCGCTGGATGACGTATCGCGTCGCTTGGATGGCCGATCAGGGCGCTTCGGTGATAAAGGAGGCTGCCATGCTGAAGCTTTATGGGTCCGAGGTCTATAACCGGATTGCTGACCGCGCCGTACAAATCCATGGCGGCATCGGGTACATTACCGACTTCCCCATTGAGCGCTTTTACCGGGATGCCCGCATTACCCGCATTTACGAGGGAACTTCCGAAATCCAAAAGAATATCATCGCGAGCCAGTTGAAAAAAGAGTATCTCTAACCCACGAAAAACAGGGAAGGAGCCCCGACACTCACGAGCGCCTTCCCTCCCGTCTTAGGCCTTCCAGTTGTCGATGGGCACGGGATCGATCGGTTCGGAAAGTTCGATGCCCAGAATTTGTGCGTAGAAGTAAAGCTCTGCTTCTTCGGCGCGGATGACGGTCTCCGCCCGTACAAACCCGTGGCCTTCCCCTTCAAACGTGAGATATGCCACCGGAATGCCGCGCTCTTTCAGGGACTTAACCATTAAGTCCGCCTGATTGGGCGGGACAATCTTGTCATCCAATCCTTGAAAGAAGATGACTGGACGCGTGAGTTTCTCCGCGTGCATGATAGGTGAGCGGGCGTTATAGATTTCCTCGGCTTCGGGCCAGGGGCCGACAAGCTTGTCCATGTAGCGTGACTCAAACTTGTGTGTCTCCCGAGCAAGCGCCCCAATGTCGCTCACGCCGTAGTAGCTTGCCCCAACATGAAAAGCATCGGTGAACGTCAAACAGGCAAGCGTTGTGTACCCCCCAGCGCTTCCGCCGCGAATCGCCAAACGATTCTCGTCTACTAGGCCCTGCCGGGCGAGGTACCGAGCGGCGTTCGTGCAATCGGCCACGTCCACCAAACCCCAGGCATCATAAAGACGGTTACGATAGGCGCGGCCATAGCCGGTCGAACCGCCGTAGTTGACATCCACCACCGCGAATCCCCGCGTGGTCCAGTATTGAATGGAGAGGCTAAAGACCGCTTCGGTGCTGCCGGTGGGACCACCGTGGCTAAACACGATCAGCGGCGGTTTTTCCCCGGTAGGTGCCTGAAACTGGTGATTTCGCGGGGGATAGAAGAAAGCATGAGCCGTTAATCCATTCTCCGTTGGAAATTCAATCGCCCGAGGATCGGAAATGTCCTCCGCGCCAATGGGAGCCTCTCCACTGGACTTCATCACCTGAAACCCCTTGTCGGGATCCCAGGATACGAGCGCCCGCGGTTCCTTCGGGGAGGCAGCAAACAGTACCGCCCGTTTCGCGTTGGTACGCACCTGGGAATAGACGGTGTACTCCGAATCGATCGGTGTCATCTTGCCGGAGTGGGGATGAATGCGCACAAGGTAATCCGACCCGTTTCGGGAATAGAAGGCGACGATGTCGTCGCCGAAGAATCCATAGTTGGCGGTCCCAATTTGCCAATTAGGCTGCCCGAATTCGGCGTCCATGGGCGCGATGGCGGGGACCGCCTGCCCATCGTCCCAACGATATAAGTTCCACCAGTTGGGCCGATCCGATACGAAGTACAGCGTGCCTTCCGGCGACCAGACCGGTTGTACGACCGACTCTTCCAGTCCGCCCGCCACGCGCTCCGCATGGCTCACCCCGTGGTCGTTTAAGTCGCCCACCCAGAGTTCCGTCCCGTCCCAGGGCATATTCGGATGGTTCCATTGAATCCAGGCAAGCTTTTTGCCATCGGGACTGATGCGGGGATAGAGATAGAAGTCGGCACCTTCGACCAACACAATCCCTGTGCTTTCGGACTCGGGGTCGATTGCCACAATCGTATTCACAGCATGGATGTCGGATTCCGTATGATCTTCGCGGATGGCAATCAGACGCTGGCGCCCATCCTCCCACACGAGGTCCGCATACCGCATCGGGGCGCTTGCCGTCACAGCTTTGGGTTGTTGTCCGTCTTCTTGGCGGTACAAACGGTGATCACCATAGTTGGAGAAAAAAAGCGTCGTCCCGACTACCGTAAAGGGGGTTCCCCCGTATTCATGCACGCGGGTTCGAACATTAAAAGGTTCAGGCGTCAACTCGACGGCTTCCCCTGTGTCAGGCTTTCGCTTCATGACCACGAAACGGCCTCGTTGTTCAGGGCGTACCTCAATCCAATATAAAGTATCATCGTCGGTTAACCAGACATCGGCCATGCGGGTGGTCTTCCCTACCAGCATTGGAGCCGAGATTGGCGACCGCCAGGATCCGTACGGTTTGGTCTCCACTACGCTTCCCCCTTCGTTTAGGTCATATCATTCTTCGGAAAAGAGCCCGTCAAATCCTCCTGGTTGTATAAAGAGCGGCCCGTGGCGGGCCGCTCACTCTGAGAAAATCTCAGTCAAGACAATCCGGCTCATCTCTCAAAATCATTTCCCATAGCGGTTGGAAACTAAACCATCCACCCAAGGGGTTCCCAATCTGGCTATGTGTCATCGAAGCAAAATGCGGCTCAATCAGCTTCGGTTGGCCGACGGCTTCGGCGGCCAGTTGCGCCTGGCAGGTCCGCTCCATGGTAATAAACCAAAACGCCGCCTCATCTACGCTTTGGCCCACGGTGAGAAGTCCGTGGTTTTGCAAGATGATGGCCTTACAAGTCCCGAGCGTCTTGGCGATACGTCGCCCCTCTTCCGGATCTAACACCACACCCGTATATTCGGCCATAAGCGCGTGATCCCGATAGAAGATGCAGGAATCCTGCGTAATCGGGTCCAAAAGCCGTCCCAAGCTCGACCAGGCTTTGCCGTAGATGGAATGGGTGTGGGCAGCCGCGACCACCTCGGGACGAGCCTGATGGATGGCCGCATGAATGGCAAACGCGGCCGCGTTGACCATGCCGTCACCCTCGACCACCTGCCCCTGATGATTGACCAGAATGAGATCGGATGCCCGGATGGCACCAAAATATTTGCCGAACGGGTTGACCCAAAAATGATCCGGATACTCTGGGTCACGTGCCGTAATATGGCCTGCAACTCCCTCATCGAACCCGAATCGCGCGAACAAGCGAAACGCCCCCGCCAAGCGTTGCTTTCTATGCCGCCGTTCTTCTTCAACGGTTTGGAAGGTCGGTGGGCTGGCCGAAGCCCGAAGTTCCATGAGTCTTCACTCCCATGTTTTTCTTTGAGCGTACACCCAAACACGTGCCTTCTCAATTGGGGACAAGCTCTTGACACCACGATTAGGCATGTGAAAGAATGATTTCGAAAGGAGTGTTTCATATCATGCCGAATCCCCTCCCGCCTGAGTCGCTACGTCTTCGCGCCCTCGGTCATCCCACCCGCATTGCCCTCTTGCAACACCTCGCCAGTATGGGTCCGCAAACGGCGACCGAATGCTCCCGGGTTGTAGGCGCAAGTCCTTCAGCCTGTAGCTGGCACCTTCGGGCACTGGCCAAGGCGGGATGGGTAGAGTCGCTGCCCGGCGAACATGGCCGAGAACGTCCCTGGCAATATATTGGTTCTCTGGACAACGCATTGCCCGCTGATCCGTCCGATCCCGTATCCGAAGCCGTTGAGGCAGCCCTAGTCGGTCAACATCGGGCAGTCGAAGATTGGTACCGCGCCAATCGTCACCGATTGCCGACAACGCTTTCCCACATGGGAGAGTTCCTCGATGCCATCGTGTGGCTCACTCCGGACGAGGTCACGCGATTGAGAGACGGCATGCGCCAACTCTTGGACCCGTACCGACGCGAGGACCCCGCGTCCCGTCCGAAGCAGGCGGTGCGGGTGATATCGTCGTGGAGTGCCGTACCATGGGTTGCCGATCCGGAGCTTTCTCATGAGTAGCCCGGAACCAACAACATCCCCGGGGACCTTCGACTGGAACCTGTCTCTCTTGCTAAGCGGCCAATGGATTTCCCAGATGGGTAACATGTGTTTTACCATTGCCGTTTATTGGATGGTTCTCTCGGCCACCCATTCGCGGGCCGATCTGGGCTTTATTGGTGCCGCGGCCGGGGCCGCTGGGCTCTTTTCACTCGTGAGCGGCACACTGGTGGACATGTGGGATCGGCGCACCACCATGATTGTGACCGACCTTCTCCGCTTTCTCCTTTTGGCTGGCGCCTTCTGGCTATTCAACGGTCCTCATGTCCCCGTCCTGGTCATCCTCTTCTTGGTGTTCGCCATCAACGTGGGCGGGTCTCTTTTTAGTCCGGCCCAGTACGCGCTTATGCCTGAAATCGCCCCTATGGAATCTCTTCAGACTGTGAACGGTCTGGATCAGAGCGCGACCTCCTTGGCCCAATGGATGGGATACGGCGTCGGGGGATTGGCCATGGCGGCGCTCGGCCCCGCGGGACTTACCGGTATCGACGCCGTGACGTTCTTCGTGTCCGCTTTGACACTTTTCGGGATCCGCGTTAAAAAACGCCCTCCCGCGACTCACCCTCACACCTTTTCCGACATCGCCACTTCTATTCTTGCCGGCCAAAGAACTCTCTGGGCTCACCCATTTTTGAAGCGCGCTCTCCCCACCGCTTTGGTCGTCAATCTGGCTATGATGACGCTTACCATTTTGGATGCGGCATGGGCGAAACAAACGCTGCATGGCCACGCCTCCCTTTATGGACTGTTGGAGGGTGCAGCGGTCATCGGCGCCATTGTCGGCGGACTTGTGGCCACCCGCCTCCCTTCCAAATGGACCCTTCCCCGAATCATCATGAGTTCCCTTCTTGTGGCTGGCTTGGCGATGCTGACCATGGCCGCCCATCCCGAAAGCGGATTGTCCCTGGGATGCTTAGGCGTGGTCGGCGGATCCTTTGGTGTCCTCAACGCGACCATGAACACCACCATCCAACGGGCCGTCCCCGGCGAGATTTTGGGTCGCATTGGCGGTTCCTTGATGGCCGTCAGTGCCTTGGCTACCCCCGTTGGCGCATTACTGGCCGGGTGGGTGGGAAGCCTCTTCCCGCTTCCGTTCGTCTATGGGGCAGCGGGCGCATTGGTGGTGTTGATGGCTGCGCCCTTCTTAGCGATTTCCGACCAGTTTACGGCCATCAGGGGGGAACGCTGACCAAAAACGGGCCCCTCGTCCGTCAAATGGCTTGACGAAGGGCCCATCATCGTAACGGAGCTAGTCTAGGGGGAGAATGTTGGCGTTAAACCGAAACCGATTATGGGGATCATAGTCCCGCTTCAGTTGCCGAAGCCGTCCATAGTTTTCGCCGTAGGCATTTTTTAGGACGTCAGGATTTTCGGTGGTGTCGGTCAGGTTTAGGTAGGTGCCACCATTATAGGCGTGCTTAAGGAGTTTGGTGCGAGACGCCTTGACCCATTCAATACCGGCGCTCGCCCCTTCAGAACTCTGCCAGACCGCTTCCATGGTAGCTACCACCTCCGCACCCCGGTCGCCAAAAGCCGTCTCGTTCGCAGACCGCTCCGCCATTTTCCCGCCAAGCGGCCAGATCATGAGGATCCGCCCGGGCTCAGCTTGGGCCATGATGTCGGCGACATCCTGAATCAGTGCATCCGAAAAGGTCCCCATGTAGAGCGATTCCACGTGGCCTCTATGCTCAGGTGGCAGCATCTGGTCCAACATCGTATGTAGCGCCGTATAGCTTATTGGTCCACTCGTGTCTAAGAGAGGCTCGGCCAAATGACGCAGCGGTTCAATGGCCTGAAGTGCCTCATCCAAATCGGGACTAGCGTGCATGCCACTGAGGTTGATAACCGTCTTCCCCACGATTTCAGGGGGCATCCCAGGAATCGGCGGCAAAGCCATAATATCGATGTTGAAGCTAACCCAGTGGCCTATGTGCCGAAGAAATTCGCGACAACCAGCCAGAACCTTGGGGGCGTCTTCGACCGCATATGACACATGGATACCCGCCACCATAGGACCGGCGGAAACCAGTCGGAAGTACAGTGTCGTCGCTATCCCATAATTGCCCCCGCCGCCACGGATGGCCCAAAAGAGGTCAGGATGGTGCTCCTCATCCACATGGATTACCGTACCATCCGCCAAAACGAGATCCGCCGCCTGCAGATGATCGCACGTTAACCCGTGTTTTCGGCGCATATATCCCATGCCCCCGCCCAAAGCGAGTGCGGCGACCCCTACACCACCGAGGTTTCCCGTGGGGAGGGCAAGCCCAAACAGCTGCGTTTCCCGAATCACATCAATGGCCGTGGCACCGCCTTGAACAACGGCGGTTTTAGCCTTGGGGTTTACCATCACCGACCGCATCAGCGACATGTCGACCATCATGCCATCATCGCAGACGCCCATCCCAGACACGTGGTGACCACCGCTCCGAACCGAGACCGGAAGGTTGTGTTCCCCAGCGAATCTAACCGCATGGGCTACATCGGCGGTACCCTGGGCTCTCACAATGACGGCCGGCTTGCGGTCATAAGTGCGGGTCCATACAGTGCGCACCAGATCATAATCGGCGTCGCCGGGCAATATCATGGGTCCTTTGAGCGATGCTCTAAGGGCGTCATAATCGTTTTTTGGTGTTCTGAGTGTATTCATTTCATCCTCCAATAGTATATAATGCTTAGGATCGGCGATGGCAAAGCGTCCTTACCAGTGTAGAACCTCTCGAGATTTAAAAGGTCTCACAAATGTCTCAGGTCTACTTGTCACTCAGCGACGAAGGATTTTGGCCATTGTTGTCGAATTTAATCTCAGTGGCCTTCATCGTACAGGATTTGAGGAAGTGTAAGATATTTGGCTACCCGTCTTAAAGTGAACGGCGTCAAGATCCGCACCTTTGTTGGACGTGAAGCAGAACGTCAGCGTCTCACACGTTGGGTTAGTAGTCCATCGGCCCCGACGAAAATTGTCACCATTACCGGGCTCGGTGGTATTGGCAAGTCTACATTGCTCAATGTTTTTCTTCATGACGCCCGAGAATCCGGGGTCCACACCGCATGGATTGATGGGCGAGCCTGTTTCGGCACCCCGGAAGGCCTCTTTCGCTATTTGCCGAAAAAATTCCTCAACTGGATCCAATGTCCGACCGACGACGATCGCTGGATTATCGGCATCGATAATTTTGAGGCTTTGCGCGACTTGACTGGATGGCTTCGTCGGGACCTGTTTGGCTCGGTTCCCGCCACCAACCTTCTCATATTAATCTGCGAACGTAATTCCTCGTTAATGGAATGGCGGCTGGACCTCGATTGGGCTGGCCGGGTGGAGGAGTGGGCCCTAGAGCCTTTCACGCTGGATGAAGTCGAAATCTTTCTGGCCCAGCGCGGCATTCCTCAGGCTACTGAGGCTAATGCATCCCAAGTCCCCTTGACACTGGCTATCTATGCGGATATGTATCAGCGTGGATTGGTAGGCCGAGAAAGCGCTCGTTTGGCTCACGAAGCCTTTTCAGCGAGCCTTCTGCGTGAAGTGCTTGACCCGTCCTGGCACGAGGCCATCAACGTCTTGTGCTTAGTTTCACGGGCCCACTTGGATTTCCTTAATGCCATTCTCGAACGTCCGTTATCCGTCGCCGACTATCAACGTCTAGCGTCGTTGTCGTTTGTAACACACACGGCTGGTGGCCTTGGACTACACGATTTGGCAGCAGGAGAACTTTTGCGAGACTTTCGTCGCCGACAACCAGAGGAATTTCACCGTCTCCGCTCGAAAGTCATTCGAGAACTGGCACGAGCCTGGCAGCGTCTTCCCGAAGGCCGGGAAGATGCCCGCTTGGCTCATGACTTAGTGCGTCTAGTCGGCCGTGATTTGGAACTCTGGCGAGATTATGCGGACCTCTACGAGGATCCGCGCGGTCTTGAAATCACCCCCTATGAGCCGGAGGATCATGACGTCGCACTGGCATGTCTGAACGACTGGGCACGTCCTGCCATTCCCATGAGTCTTTCCCATCAGGCCGCCTTATTTGACCGCGTGGCGAGACAAATACCCCACGCTATCCGCATGGTGCGGGAGCCTTCGGGAGATGCCGTCGCCACCCTCTGTCTCTTACCGGTCTTGCCGGAAACCTTGGAAATATTGCGTGAGTTTGTCCCGGATACCGTAGCCCGGCTCGTGTCCTATCCCCAACTCGATTGGGACTTAACTAAGACCGATAACACGCGGGTTGTGGCCATGGTTGGCTTAAAGACCCAGCACCCGGTATTCCCGGCACCTTTGCTCGCAGGGACAGTGCTCCGCTATACTCTAGAGTCCTCCAGTGGATACCGCACACTGGGTCTGGTGATTGATCCCCAATTTAAGCTTTTATTGGAGAAGCTCGGCTGGACGGCTTACCCGTTCCCGCTTATCTCCAAGTCCGAGCTCTTACTCTACAGTTTGGACTTGCGCTTCGAACACGTTCCCCGTTGGGCAGCGCGTATGACTGGGGCTACCGTGGATGACCCTATGTCTGCCTTGAAATCCGTGACGGAAACGGGGATGCGGCGGCTTCTGTCCGCCTACCATGATGCCCATCGGTTCCAACAGCACGCTCACGAAGAACACCTATCTCTACCCGTCGAGCAGTTGCGGGGCATCTTGTCGCAAGCGCTCAGGGCATTCGCCCAGAACCCAGAGCGGGCTCATGCCGCCCACTTGCTGCGTCAGTGCTATCTGGAACCCCACGGCGAAACCCGAACGGCATTAGCCGATAAGCTGAATGTAAGCCGTGCCACATTTCATCGCTATCTCTCACGCGCGGTTCTAGAATTTACGCAGTTTATTCAAGAAAGGGTATAGCGCACGGCGCGCCCAATGATGAGACATTCGTGAGACTTTCGATCAAACATTACTCTGCATAATGAAAAATGGATCATCCATGGGAATCCGTCCGCTGAGTTTTCCATGGAACGCATCGATGTGACCAACCCGACAAAGGAGTTTTACACACATGAAACGAGTCTATCCCCTAATTTCTGTCGCAGCCCTAGCGACGTTTGGCCTAACATCCGCGGCACCAGCCCTGGCTGCAAGCCAACCGGCCATCGTCTATGTGAGCCCCTCCGGAAGCAATACTTCCGGTACGGGTACTGTGTCGTCACCGTTTAAGACCATTACCAAAGCCGTGTCGACCGTTTCTTCAGGCGGGACCGTCGTACATACCAGGGAACCGTCAACATCACCAACAAGGTTCGTATCGTGGCCGACGCGGCACTGTCCGGAAATGCCAGCAACACCATCTTGGATGCCTCCGGAGAACAAAATGGGATTGTCATTTCAGGA
>JAKADJ010000367.1 GCA_021820645.1 Bacillota bacterium | reverse complement strand
CTAACCTATTCCCGATGCAAGAGGCATTTTCCTGCCTAGACACTGAAATGTTATCCGGAATAGTGAATTTCGGGTCCAACCTGAAATCGAACCCAGGATGCGGGGAGATGACTCGTTATGTCCTGGGGATTTATGGCAGGTCCCGCGGCATGGTTTGCGAGGTACGTTATGCTACACTTTTTTCGGGGTGAATCCAGTGCCATCACGTTGGTTACGACCTCCAGGGCGCCCTCGGTCCGTGCCTACAGGTCAAACCGAAGCCGATATTCTTCTAATTGCTGCCCATCTCTTCATGACCCAAGGCTATGACGGGGTAACGATCGACGACGTGGCACACGCAGCACTCATCACTAAAGCCGCAGTCTACTACTATTTCCCGACTAAGGCCGAGCTCTTTGTCGCTGCCGTCTCGAGCCTGCTACAAACCCTTAACCGTGAGACAGCTAAGGTGCTGGCCGAGCCTATACCTCTACGCCCACGACTGGTTAAGATGGCACAAATGCACATACAAGCGGCGGACCGCCGCCTGGACTTGAATCGACTGATTGACCAGGCCTCGCCGGCTCTTGACCACCACCAACGCCAGGTTCTTTATGACGATTGGGCCGACCTGATCGGCACCTTAAAGAGCACTTTAGAATCTTCCGCACGGATCCAAGCGCCACGGTCGTGGCGGGACCCGGAGTCTCTCTGCCATGCATATATGGCGTTGTTGCCGGTTGCCGATGCGCGCGACCGAAACGGAAATAGGCTCTATACGGCAATGGCAGCCGCCAACCTGATTGTGGACTTTCTGTGGAACAGCATCGTGGGTGCCTAGCCTGATCAGAAGGCCACCGTAGGCTCTTTTGCCTTTTCGAACTGACTCATATAAAGATCGTGGTAAAACCCGTGCTTGGCGAGCAGGCCTTGATGCGTGCCTTGTTCGATGACCCGGCCGTGATTCATCACGAGAATCAGGTCGGCGTTACGGATTGTCGATAGCCGGTGCGCAATCACAAAGCTAGTGCGGCCTTGCATCAAATGGTGCATCGCATCCTGGATCAGCACTTCGGTCCGGGTGTCCACGCTACTGGTGGCCTCGTCGAGGATCATAATGGCGGGGTCGGCTAAGATCGCCCGCGCAATGGTGAGGAGTTGGCGCTGACCTTGAGAAATATTCGAGGCTTCCTCATTAAGTACGGTATCGTAGCCATCGGGTAAGGTTCGAATAAAGTGGTCAGCTCGGGCGGCTTTAGCGGCAGCAATAATCTGATCCTCGCTTACATCTTGTCCGCCGTACCCAATATTTTGACGAATCGTCCCATGAAACAACCACGTATCTTGCAGTACCATCCCGAAACTATGTCGTAGGCTACTTCTCGGCACCTGGCGGATATCTACTCCGTCCACCGTGATGGCCCCTCGGTCAACATCATAAAACCGCATTAATAAGTTCACTAAAGTGGTCTTGCCGGCACCCGTGGGTCCCACAATGGCCACCATATCGCCCGCCTTAACGGCAATGTTCATGCCGGTGATGAGAGGTTCTACGGCTTGATATTGAAAATCCACTCCGTCAAACCGGACGGCACCCGAGACCCGCCCAAGAGCGCTTAACTCGGCGTCCGTTGTCTCTTCGGGCTCATCCAAAATCTCAAACACCCGCTCGGCCGACGCCAGCGTCGACTGAATGACGTTAGAGATACTGGCCAGTTGCGTAATGGGCTGCGTAAACTGGCGGGCGTATTGTATAAACGCTTGAATGTCTCCGATGGGAAGGCTCCCGCGTATCACGAGGATGCCGCCAATAACACTGACGAGAACGTACCCAAGATTCCCAATCACGTTCATGAGCGGCATAATAATTCCCGTCACGAATTGGGCCTTCCAGCTCGACTCATAAAGTAGTTCATTGATTGAATTGAATTCCTCCACTGATTGCTGTTCCCGACCAAAGGCCTTGACAACGCTGTGCCCGGTATACATTTCCTCCACGTGGCCGTTGAGTTCCCCGAGTCTTTTTTGGCGTTGCCCAAAATAGGCCTGTGACCGCTTTGCGATGACCCGGGTTGCCACGAAACTAAGCGGCAGGGTAAGCGCAATGGCCAGCGTCATCAAGGGGCTTATCGTCAGCATCATGATAATGACGCCAACAAAGGTGATGATGGCGGTAACGGCTTGGGTCAAACTTTGTTGCAGAGTCGAACTAATATTGTCGAAATCATTAACGAATCTGCTCAAAACGTCCCCGTGGGGGTGGGTGTCAAAGTACTTAATCGGCAACCGCCCTAGTTTGTCCATGACCTGACGCCTCAGCGCATAGATGGTGCGTTGTGCCACGCCGGCCATAATGTATTGTTGGATGTAACTAAAAATCGCGCTAAGCACGTAAAGAGCCGCCAAGTAAGCCAACGCATGTACGATCTGCGTGAAGTTAACTCCGCCGCCGGGCACCCCGCGGAGCCTCTCAATATAACCTTGAAAAATATCTGTCGTTATGTTGCCCAAGACCTTAGGGCTGATAATGCTGAAGATGGTACTCACAACCGCGGCGAAAGCGACCACCGCAAGCCACAGAGCTTGAGGTCGAAAGTAGCCAAGCAAACGAAAAAGGGCTCCTTTAGCATTTTTGGCCTTTTCCACAGGCATGCCAAATCCTCCCGGCCCCCCGAATCCCCCAGGGCCACGCCATCCGGACGGCCCCGGCCGATTACCCCGATACCGCTCGTTCTGACTCATGCGATTTCCTCCTGGGACAGTTGCGATGCCACAATTTCTTTATAAACTGGCGACGATTGGAGGAGTTCCGAGTGCGTCCCCATTCCGACCACGCGGCCTTCCTCCAGGACAATGATCTGGTCGGCATCCTTCACCGTGCTGACCCGCTGCGCCACGATCAGAAGGGTGGCGTCATTTAACTCTTCTTTCAACGCCGAGCGTAAGTCGCTATCAGTGCGATAATCTAGCGCGGAAAAGCTATCATCAAAAATGTAAATTTCGGGATGCCGCACAATGGCTCGGGCAATGCAGAGGCGTTGCTTTTGACCCCCCGAGAGATTATTGCCGCCTTGCGAAATGATGGCATCAAACTGGTCAGGAAACTCTACGACAAAATTGGTGGCCTGCGCCACGTCAGCCGCATGTCGTACCATGGCGTCCGAGGCCTCTAGATTTCCATAGCGGATGTTGTCGGCAACGCTTCCGGTGAAGAGCGTGGCACGCTGTGGGACGTAGCCAATCTTGTTCCGCAAGGTCGCCTGGGTCATGTCTCGCACGTCCACCCCATCGACCCGGA
>JAKADJ010000366.1 GCA_021820645.1 Bacillota bacterium | reverse complement strand
GCCATGCCGCCACACGTCCTCCATCCGTTCTTGGACCCGTTCCCAGCGGTATTCCTGCGCCTCCCGAAAAGCTCCTTGGCTCATCGCCCAGGTGCGCTCCGGCTCACGAATCATCCGCAGCATCATTTCGGAGAGCGCCTCGGGTTCGTCCTCGCGGAGTAAATCGCCGGTTTCCCCGGGGCGGATGAATTCTGGCATCGCCATGCGATCGGTGCCGATGACCGGGACGCCGTACGCCATAGCCTCGATGAAGGCAATGCCAAAAGCTTCCCATAAGGTCGGCAACACAAAAGCGCTAGCTTTTCCGAGTTCTTCCACAATACGCGACATCGGTTGACGGCCAAGCCAGATGACTCCTTCCATCGCCTCGCCTGGCTCAGGCCCAATAATGACCAGCCGGGCGTCGGGAACCTCTCGAATAACGCGGAGCCAAGCCTTTAAGACCAAGGGTCCGCCTTTCCGGTCGAAGTCGCGGCCCACAAACAGAAAACGGTGCCTATCAACGTTCTCAGGGCGATAGGGGTTGGCTTCCGGCCATGGGCTAATATTCGCCCCGGCTCCTACCCAATGTATCTTCTTTGCCGAAATCCCATGGTGAATCATGCGCTCGCGTGTCCAATGGCTCATGGTGAATATGTTGGCCGCCCGCGTTAACGCCTCATCCTGATGACGTGCAAGAAGGTTGAGTAGCCGGTTGGGAAAATGATCATACATGAAGGTTGGGAGGCCCGCCTCCCGAAATTCTATGACCGTGCGATAGTCGAGGTCGCGGTAAAAGTAATGGGGCGCATCACTTAAAATCACCCCGTCCCCAAATACGAAGGCCGGGGTATTTAAGAGTTCCAGCGGCATACGCACCGATCGGTAGGTATCGGGATGAAGCGATGAATAGGCTCTGAAACGCCCATCCTTAAACTCCAGCGTCTTCAATATCGGAAGAATTTTCCGGATTCGGGGGACTTCCAAGCTCAACGGAACGAGTTCATAGCCTCGATCCTTAAACGCCTGGCCAAGAAATTCCACAGTGCGATTAAGGTGCCGCCCGTAAACCCAAACGAGTCGGTTCACCAAATCCCCCCTTCTCATCACCATAATTCTACCAGACCACATATTGCCACCAAAACAGATGCCTGCCAAAGAAGGAAAATCGTCACAGTGCGGCAAATACCTCCATGTTGCGACAAACTGCCCCGGGTTTCGGTTTCCCAATTAGGAGGTTCTTGATTAATGCGCGTCCCCATCACCCGCCGTACGCGAACCGCCATCGCGCTCGCTGCTTCTTCGTTATTGCTCGGCCTCACGCCCCAACTGGCGTCGGCCCAGACCGCCCCCGCTATCTCAGGCTACACCGTCAACCAAAGCCAGACGGTGCTTACGATTAATGGTAGCAATTTCGGATCGCAGAGCTCCAGCGACAGCGTCACCTTGGATGGCAGTCAGGCGGGAATTCAAAATTGGACCAATAGCCAAATCCAAATTCCCCTGCCCTCCAACGCCGGCCCCGGGACCATTACGGTTACGGTCGACGGTCTGTCTTCCAACGTAACCTTTGCTGGTGTCGAGCGCGGATACTACACCCTCTCCGCGAACGGCACCGTCACCGCCCACGGAAATATTCAAACCTATGGTGACTTGAACACCCAAGGCGTCGCCGGACAGTCACCGGCCATCCAGCTCGTGACCACCCAGGATGGTAAAGGCTACTGGATTCTCACGCAAAATGGTAATGTCTATGCATTCGGTGATGCCACCAACTTTGGTTCCGTGGGGCAGTCCATCACTGCCGTCAGTATGGCTGTCCTCCCGTCGGGCCAAGGAGCCTATGTGCTCGGCCAAGATGGTACCGTTTACACGCTAGGACAAGCCACCAATTACGGCAATGCCCCCCAAGGCGTCACCCCCGTTGCCATTGCCGCAACCTCGGATGGCAATGGGTATTGGATCCTTGGACAGGATGGCACCACCTACAACTTTGGCGATGCGCCCAATCTCGGCACCGCTTCACGCCCGGTGGCATCAAGCCCTCCGAGTCTCACGAACAACACACTGGTTCGCGTTGGGAGCACAAACCCCGTGTTCCTCTACAAAAACAGTTCGCTCTATCATATCCCCAATGTGCAAGTGTTTTCTGGTCTCGGCCTCGCTTGGAACAAAGTGGAATCGGTCTCAAGCCTCAAGGGGTACACCAAGGGACTTCCGATGGTTGTCCCCTATCCCGACGGCACCCTCATTCAAGCGCAAGGCCACCAAGCCGTCTATTTGGTCAAAGGCGGTGTCCTGCATTGGATATCGAATGCCCAAACCTTTTTAGCAATGGGATACCAATGGAATGAGATCATCAAAGTCCCGAGCATCCAGTCCAATTGGCCCACCGGCACCCGTATTTCAAGTCCCATCACGTACCTACCCGACGGAACGCTGTTTCGCGTTGGGCATACCAATCCCGTCTACGTCATTAACAACGGCACCATCCAACACATTGGCTCGGCCTCCGTCTTTCAGGGCATGGGCTACAACTGGTCGGAAGTCAAGTCGCTAGCCACCATGCCCAACCTCCCCAAAGGGGCGGACATCCAAAGCCCGACACCGGTCTTCGCGAATGGCACCTTGTGGCGGGTCGCCAATACCAATCCCGTCTACCTATACGAAAACGGGGAGCTTCGGCACATCCCCTCGCTCAGCATGTTCCAAGATCTCGGGTTCACCTTTAGTGAGGTGCATTCCGTCCCGTCCCTCTCCAAAGCCACTACAGGGCCCGACTTAGGTAGCACGACCGTGCCGACGCCGGTAAACATCAATGCTGTCTCATTTGCCCCGACGGCCGACAACCAAGGGCTCTGGGTCTTATTCCAAAATGGCACCGTGGCCACACTGGGAGACGCGACGAACTTTGGCCAGCCATCCACTTCGGCGATGGTTGGTAACCAAGCGACGGGCTTGACCGTGACCCCAGATGGAAGCGGCTATACCATCTTGACGAAAAATGGCACCACGTTTAGTTACGGGGACGCAACCTCGGCCGGTAATAAATCCGGCGCGGTAAGTTTAGCCATGGATACGGCACCCAGCGCCACATTTCTCTCCATGGCGTATGGAAGTTTCATGCCTCATTACGACGGTTCCTACAGCACCATGGTCAATAATGCGAGCGCCATCTCGGTCATCAACCCCACTTGGCTTTATGATGTGCAAAACCCCAGTACCAACCAATGGGGATTAACGACGCCCCCCTCCGGTTACCAAAATGTGGTGACGGAAGCCCACAGCCTTGGCATTCA
>JAKADJ010000365.1 GCA_021820645.1 Bacillota bacterium | reverse complement strand
GGTGGGGAGTCACGAAGAGGCTGCCGTCGGGAGCGTCTTCTGGAATGTGCTCACCGGGTTTCAGCCAGTGGGCTTCCGGCGGCGTGGGTTCGATCGGATTGAGGTCGCCAAAAAACAGCACTCTGGTAGCGGTCGGGGCGTACACCACCGTTGGTGGACGTAAGTTGGATGCGTTGCGCAGGACCAGAAGGAGGGACACGGCAATCGGTGCCGCGTCGATGGATGTCGGATCCGGGTGATGGTGTAGCCGTTCCATCAATTGGCGGATGGCCGCGTCGGGCGTTGAACCGAGGGTCTGCCATTCTGGTCCCAGACCGGGCAAGCGGCTTTCCGCACGATCTGCATATTGCTCGATTATGACGGCGATCTCCTCGTTCATCGCCTCAGTGTGATACATGACATCACCTTCTTAGGCTATCATAGCACGTGCCATCGGCTAGCCAGCACGAGTTTTAGTAGGAAGCTTGGGTATGGACCTGACATCCTGGCGCCGTCCTGTGGGGAGGGGGTCCTTCCATCTCTTCCATGCCGATGGTTTTTCCGCGCTTTGCAGGGACGCCGAGCGTTAAAATGGTCATGGGTTGGGGTGTGATAACAGATCCGGCCGTTGTGGGGTATTGTCTACATTGGCTGCTATGCTGCGGGCGGAGGCGTCTCTCTGGATATTGCTGAGACTCCAGAGAATTTCGAGCGGTAGCTTTGGGAGCGTGTGTGCTGTCGGCGCGCATCGACTGTTCACTGGAGGGCCACGTGATCATGCTCGCTCTGGTGACGGAAGGGTACGCCTTAGAAGGCGACCAGTGGAGATTGTTGCCTTAATATCGGGATGCCCATATTATCAGGTCACCAGGAATTGAAGCTCATCAACAGATAGCCTAGAATTAATGGGTCAGATGGACGATGAGGAGCAACAACTCACATTGCTCTCATCGCATCCGCACGGTTCTATAGGAATGTCCAGAAGGCAAGAATAGGGGTGCCCTTGATGCGAAATCGTCGGGTCGGATGGTTAGCTGCCGGGTTTGCGGTTTTGGTGGGAGTCGGCATCATGGCGCACCGAAGCTATCGCCTCCGATATGAGCACGGGCCGTATGCTCACGGATGGCGTTCGTCGACCATCACGGTGTCTCTACCTGTCGTTGCCGGTTCTCCTCTTCTTTTGGGGGGGAGCCCGGTGGTCGATAAGGCAGGGACTCCATGGCGCTTAATCGCGGTTAGACCCACCAACCGACCGTCCGGACTGCGCGTGGTGGCGGCCCGGGCCCTTGCAGTGGGTCGGCCCGGCAAAGGGGCATTCTTGATGATGACGCCGAAGGAGGTCCGGTCGGTCAACAACTCGCCCCTGCTCTCATTACCGACTGCCACATCTGGGCATTGGGCGGAACCCGTCCTTGTTGTGCGTCCCATGCATCCCGGGCAATATGTCGTGACGGGACTCTTGATAACCTATCAATGGGGTTTGCAGCGTTATACGGATTATGCGCCTGACGAGTTCGTCGTGTGCGCTTATCGAACGGCCGCTGAAGCCAGGGCAAATGGGTGCGATGCTCATGTTCCTTCCCCGCCCAGGATATGGCCATGAGGCATCGTGCCGCTCTTTTTGGTATCTCTAGATCGGTTAACCATCGTAAACCCTGCGCAATCCTCACGGAGGGTCACTCGCGGAGTGAAATAGCATACGTTAATCAGTACTCAATACAGAGTCTTGAAATTCGATGAATTCGGTCTCGAAAGGAGGTCGGTGCAATGCGACTAAAGCACTTACAACGGACCGCTGGGTTGGTAGGGCTCGCTGCAATCCTCCTTTTTAGCGGGGTATGGATAGATCGCTATAACTCACCGGTATCATGGACGAGAGCCCAGAATGTTGCCATAAAATATGGAGTCAGCCGCGGATTGTTCACCCTGCCGCTTCGCAACATATCGTCTCAGGAACACCATCGGTGGCGCGGGGTGTGGCTCGAGCCGTACTATTTTTTTGAAACTGGCGATACCGGCCCGAGTCAAAGTTCTTCTAGTGGGGTGCCGCCCTCATTTGTGGAATTGACGGTTAGCGGAAGGACCGGAACCGTTGTCGCGCAGGATGTTTCACCGAGGCTGAAGCCGGTGTATCCCATCCAGGGATTTAACAACCATTAAAGGTGGACCCTGTACTCGGGAGAGAAACAGTACGGAGAACGACTCTCCGTCTGAGAGGCGAATTAGGGTAAGGATTGACCGTCGTGACGGTCTAATGGATCGATCTGGCCAATGGAGTCATATTGGGTTAGGGATCGGACCTGTCGGACCTCGATGTTTAAGAGAACCTGGTTTACAAGTTTGGTGCTTATTCTTTAATGGACCCTTCCTGGTTATCCTTTCTCTGTTTAGCCCGGACCATCCCCGTTGCTAGGGGTTTCAGCGCCCAGTGTAAGAATTTCGGGATTTCATTACCGACTCGATCACGCACACTCTGCTCATGATCGATCTGTTTGTCAGCGATGTATTTCATAAATTCTGATTTTTTCTCATCAGATTGCGTAAAGATCTTGGCCATGCGACACCTCGATAGATGGGTTAAAGGCTCCTTAAACTATATCATCTTACCTAAAAAAGACCGTGGAAATTACCCGAACGGGAATCCGCGTTTTGTGAGTACGTCATATCAGGCGGTTTTTCACCGGATAACGTAAGTTAGATGAGGTATAGACGCTTAAGGGAGTGCGTCATTGAATGATTGACATCACACCCAGTAATTAGATACATTACTAATTAGATTGATATAAAATTAGTAAAGAAAGACGGTGCCGTATGGTCCAGCTCGACAAGCTCGTAGCGTTTCACAAGGCCTTGGCGGATCCCACCAGGATCCGGATATTGTTCTTACTGAAGAATGGCCCCCTTCACGGCCAAGCTCTGGCGGAAAAGCTCGGAGTGTCGGCACCGACGATTACTCACCATATGGCGAAGTTACGCCACATCGCATTGGTCAAAGAGGTACGCGATAAAAACACTATCTACTTTGACCTCGATCACCATGTCTTTGCTCAGAACTCAAAGGCCCTATGGGCTTCGCTATTCGAAGGACAGCCTATGATGGAGGAGGAGACCGTGGATCACCACGAGCATTGGAGGCAGTCGGTGCTGAATAACTTCTTTACTGACGAAGGGAAGCTAAAGCAGATTCCTGCCCAAAGGAAGCGTAAGCTCATCGTATTTGAGCATCTGCTTGCTGGGCTTACGATAGGGGAAAAGTACTCAGAGAAAGAGATTAATGCGCATATTCTGCAGTTTCATGAAGAC
>JAKADJ010000364.1 GCA_021820645.1 Bacillota bacterium | reverse complement strand
AAAATGCCGTTCCTGATGAAGGTGCCGCAGTTTCTTATAAAGCTGGTAGGAATACCCATGAGGATCGGTCTTAAAGCCTTCAATGCTTTTAATGGTCTGGACGTCAAAACCATCCGGATGTCGCATCAGTTCAACTTTTTTGCCTTCGGTCATAACCAGTACGACGTGTCCTTGTTCCACGAGAACCCGGGCGACTGCTCGAACATAGACGCCAATACCACCAGAGGGATTAAAACCCGGGAATTCTCGACTACAGAGGACAATATTCATGGAAAATTGGTGTACACCTCACTCAGTTACTGTCAGATACGGTTGATCCGAATAACCGGTCCGAAATGTCTTTTGTCATTCTAACAAATCCGTCACGCTTCGAAAAACGTGTAAATTGTTCCCCTTTTGGCACCATTTGTCGTATAGCGATCCGGGCCCATCTTTAAAGTCATGGGCACACTCCACGTCGGATCCCGCGGCGGCGAGATGCTCCGTGTCATCTTGGGTGCGCCATGTTGGTCATCGTTTTTCATCTGGCCTATCCGAAACAGGGGAAAGGTCCGCCTTAATACCCAATGGCACGCCCACTCAGTTGTTGATAAAGATCGGACAAAATGGTGTTGGCCAGTGCTTGATCCGTGGGCGGTGCAATCACGGATCCGCTGAAGAAGAGGCCACCTGGACGACTGTCTCTCGATAAGTTCACATCTTCAAATGTCCAATCTTCGAGACCGTGCGCCATTTTGTAGCCATAGGTCACCAAGTGATGGTTCCGATACGCGAAGGAGACGTAGTGCCCCAAAGACGAGAGCATAGGGCCGGTATAAGGTCCGCCATACGACGCGGATGCCTGTTGCGAGCTCTTAAAAAAGGCCGCCGACCCATCGACGGCGCACCCTGCGCAGGCAGGCGCATCCGACACGGTCACCTGCAGGTTTCCTTTGGTCAGGTCGAGATTCCACGAACCATCGGCCCCCACGGAGGGATGATGACTGTCCATTCCCGAAATCCCTAAAACATAAATGGGTTGCGCGGCGTCCGCATGCAGTGCATAAGCCACCAACAAAGAAGACACGGCACTGGGGACAGGCATTGACACGCGGTTGGGGATAGTCAGCGCACTAGGTGATGACGCCCCATAGGTGGGATGCAGCATCACTACAGATAGCGCACTCAAAGTACCCGCGGGTGTCATGGCGGGCAAGGTGGCGGGACCCAAGGGAGTGTTTTGGCCAAAGATCGCCGCAAAATTCGGCGGCGCCGATTTTGAGGGCGACGACACGGCCCTTGAACTTGCGGGGGGCGTCGATACGCTTGACCCACCTGCAGCACTCACTCCACATCCACTAAGGAGAAAAAGGCTTACGCCCATGATGGCTCCATACACACGCGTCGTTATCACTAAGGGCACACTCCCCAAACGCATTTCATCCATAATAACGTCGAATGATGGTCTGTGGTTACGAATTTTTATCAGATGCGCCGTAAAACTTCGCCGTTCAGGGCGGAGTTTCTTGTTGCTCGATGTATTGTGTGATGATCGACAGGGGGGCTCCTCCAGCCGACCCGGCAAAATAACTGGGGGACCAGAGGTTCCCGCCCCACAACGCGCGTTCGATGAGAGGATAGTGCTTTTTGCGGATCAGGCGGGATGAGACGCCCTGGAGGCTATTGACCCGTCGAGAAATCGCGACTTTTGGCGGGTAGGTGATGAGCAAATGGACATGATCCCGCGCGCCATCGAATGCTTCCCCGGGGGCTTCGAAGTCCTGACGCACGTCAGATAAAATCGTGCGCCAGTCTTCGAGCATTTCTTTCGTGAAGACCAGACGCCGATACTGGGCCACAAAGACCCAATGCACATGACGGTTGATAACACCATGTCTGCCGGTTCGGTAATCGCTTGAATGGGCCATAGACCCAACGTAGAATAGACGTAGCGGTTCGTCAAGAAAGCAGGGGTTCCATGCAAGAGACGACTGTCTTCACCTATCGTGTGTCCTTGTCCCCTACGGAGTGGGCGAAAGCCTCGGACGCTCGTCGTGCCGCCGGTGACGTGTGGACGCGTTTGGTCAAAATGCACCGTTTCTGTCGGCGACGACAGTGGCCGTGGCCGACAGAATCCCGACTCAGGCCCATTTCAAACGCCGGTTTCCGTTACACTCGCAAACCGTCCAAGCCCTCATCGAGAAGTTCTGTGCCACGATTGACGGGGTCCGGACGAAACGCCGGAACGGCGATCAGCAGGCGCGGTATACTTGGCGGTTCCGCCGATACTTTAACCCAATTTTTAAGGGCCAAGCGCTGAAAATAGAAGGATCGCATCTGCTCTTACCCCGGGGACGGGGACGAGACCCGATTCGGGTGCATCTCCCGGAGGTGTTGCCCACCGGGCAAGTGGTGCAAGCGGAGTTGGGGTTTGGCGAGATCTATCTGACCATCACCCGTGAGATTCCGGAGCCCACACCCGCATCCTCCGGCAAAGCCGGAGGCCTCGATATCGGGGTTATTCATCTCGGCATGGTCTCCGACGGCCACGAGGCGTTAGCCATATCCGGTCGGGGCCTCCGATCCGTCAAGCAGGGCCGTGCGAAAGCACGGGCCACGCTCCGAAAGAAGCGAGCCCGCACGAAACCCGGGTCGCGACGGCGCAAGCGCCTGAATCGTGCCCGGCATCGCGGGAGTCAAAAAGTCGAACGGGTCAGGCGCAATGTCCTCCATCATGCGGCCAACCTGATCGTGGCATTTTGTCTCGCCACCGGTATCCGCATTCTGTATGCTGGGGATCTCGGTACGCTCAACCACCACAAACGGCATCACCGTTCCCGGCGGACGAACCAAGAGGTCGGAGCCTTGGAATTTGGACGGTTCGAACAGTACTTAGCCTACAAGCTCCGTCGTCATGGCATTGCACTCATCAAAATCAGCGAAGCGTACACGTCCCAAACGTGTCCGCACTGTGGCCACCTCAACAAGGTGGCGGGCCGCACCTACCGCTGTCGTGCCTGTGGCTATCGGGCGCACCGGGATGGGGTCGGCGCGGTGAACATCCTCAACAAGGGGATGCATGGGGCGATTCGCCCCGGGGAGTTCTTGGCACCCCAACGGATCACGTATCGCCGTCCCGTTCCCCTCCAGGGAACGTCAAGGCGTAGTGGCGGCTGAACCCCGCCGATGTTGCTGGTGGGATAAGCGGTGGCGAGTCAGGAGGAGCACTCCCAGGGTCTTACGACCCGCCGACGCAGCCACGGTGGTTCCCCCAGAATCTCCGGCCGTCAGGCCGGGGAGGTTCAAA
>JAKADJ010000363.1 GCA_021820645.1 Bacillota bacterium | reverse complement strand
TATAAAACCCGATGGCTATGCAAGCCTGGCGGACGATTTCGCGGGCCGCTAGTAGTATCTATGCGCCCCATTGCACGTAAGCACGTGGCCCGTTCCTATGCGGTGACTAGCCGCTTTCCGTTGGCCCATGGAGCACCAGTTCACTGGGGGGATGCCAGCAGACTGGGCATAGAGGATTTAAGTGCCCCCGATTACGGGGAGCCCATTAAGATATTAGACGATGAAATTCCCGTGTTCTGGGCGTGTGGCGTGACGCCGCAAGCCGCATTGGCCATTGTTCAACCGGAAATTGCGGTGACCCATGCCCCAGGGCATATGTTCATTACCGATTGGAAAGACACGGACATTGATGGCAAGACGGTCGATGACGTGGATCAAGATGCCGAAGACTTTAGTGTTTGGGAGTTGTGAGACGATGGGGGAACCCTTATGGAATACGGTGCGACTGGCGGGAGATGGCGCAGTTTTGTTGGAATTTGGAACCACGGTAGATCCGGCCGTTAATCGCAGGGTGCACCAAGTGGCTCAGGCTGTTCAGCGTGCGGCCATCGAGGGAGTCTGGGGAGTTGTTCCGGCCTATGCCACGCTCCTTGTCGAATTTGATGCGCATCAGACGGCAGCGGAAAAAGTTGTTGAACAAATTCTCGACCTGTCGATTGCCGACTCGGAGGATTCGGGTCGCTGCTTTGAAATTCCCGTGTGTTATGGCGGCCCCCATGGACCCGATTTAGAGCAGGTCGCTAACACCTTGCAGATGTCTTGCGATGCGGTCATCGCCCAGCATACGGCCACCCCCTATTTAATCTACTGCCTTGGTTTCTCTCCCGGATTCCCTTTGTGTGGGGTCTTGCCAGAGAACCTGAGAATCCCGCGGCACTCTTCACCACGCACTGCCGTTCCAGCAGGCTCAGTGGCCATTGCGGGATCGCAGACGGGCATTTATCCCATCCAAAGCCCCGGCGGCTGGAACCTTATTGGCCGCACGCCCGTGCGGCTATTTCGCCTTCATGACGATCCGCTCGTTCCTTATCGGCCCGGAGATTTTCTTCAATTCCAAGCCGTGGACCAAAAACAATTTGATGAACTATCCAAGGCAGTGGCGGCGGGCCAAGAGATTTTAAGGGAGGTCTCATGTGATGCGGGTTAAGGTGCGCCGCGCGGGGCTACAAACTACGGTGCAGGATGCGGGTCGTCGAGGCTTAGAGCACATGGGGGTGATGGTCAATGGGTGGCTGGATGATTATGCGGCGGCTTGGGCCAATCGGCTAGTGGGCAATGAGCCCAATGCGGCTTTGCTGGAAATCACCTTGCTGGGCCCGGAACTTATGGTGCTGGATAGCGGATGGCTGGCGCTAACGGGGGCGGATTTAACAGCGGCAGTCAACGGACAGCCTTGGCCGCCCGGATCGGCGCGTGAGGTCTACTCCGGGGATCTGATTACATTTTCGTCTGCCGTGCGGGGGGCACGAGCCTACGTGTCTGGGACGGGAGGGCTTGAGATAGATCCGGTGTTGGGTAGCCGATCGACCGATTTGGTGGCGCGTTTTGGAGGGCTTGAGGGACGGGCTGTACGGGACGGTGATGTTCTCGTATTTGCAGGCGGGCAGGGCACGTCTCGGCATGCGTCGGTTGACACCTGCTGGTTGTCGTCTGAGATTCGAATTTTGCCGGGAGTTCGGCTCGATCGGCTGGCTACCGGGAGTTTTGATCGTTTGGTGCAATCACCCTACAGGGTCAGCCCCCAATCGGATCGGGTGGGCTTGCGGATGGCCGGAGCGGTTATCGAACCAGGACCTAGTGCGCACAGCATTTCCGAGGGGATCGCGATTGGATCGATCGAGGTACCTCCGGGAGGCGAATTGCTCATCCTATTGAAGTCTCGGGGGAGCATCGGGGGCTATCCGACTTTGGCCCATGTAATCCAGGCCGATTGGCCCCTGTTGGCGCAACTGAAACCAGGCGACATGATTCGGTTTCGGGCGGTTTCTATGGAGGACGCACGACAAGCTTTGGTCAATCAGCAGCAGTTGTTGTCCTCAGAGATGATAGAAGAGAAATTGGACACGCCTTTGGCCTCAGCGCCTAAAGCGACCAAGGTTATCACCGTTTCGGCACCCATGTGGTGCGTGGCCTATGTGGCCCAAAACCCTGGTCAACCACCGTTGGTCAAAGAAGGTGACCATGTCGTGGTAGGACAACTGCTCGCTGTACTGGAAGTGATGAAGCAATTTTATGATTTGGTCAGCCCCGCAGCGGGAATCGTTCGCTCAGTAGGTTTTCAAGATGCAGAGATGGTGGACGAGGGAACCGTGCTGTTTGAGATCGAGGGCGATCTTCGTGAGGAGGGTACGGCGTGAAACAAGTGGATATTAACTGCGATATGGGGGAAAGTTTTGGCCCGTGGAAAATGGGAGATGACGAGCACGTACTCCCTTACATTTCTTCCGCCAATGTTGCGTGCGGGTTTCACGGCGGAGACCCCCGGACCATGGCCGACACGGTGCGTCGAGCCCATGCTTTAGGTGTCGGGGTTGGCGCTCACCCTGGATTTCCTGATCTAGTGGGATTTGGGCGCCGCAACCTCGACGCGACGGTAGACGAAATTCGGACCGATGTTCTCTATCAAGTCGGCGCATTATTTGGATTTTGCCGACGCTATGGCGTGCCGTTGCAACACGTTAAGCCGCATGGACAATTAAACAATCTGTCTATGACCCATGCGGATATTGCCGAGGCCATCGTGGCAGGCATTCAGGATTTTGATCCAGATCTGATTATCATTGCGTACGGGGGAGAATTAGCGCGAGTCGCCCAAACTCGGGGCATGAGGGTCGCCCACGAAGTGTATGCGGATCGGGAATATAATCGTGACGGCACATTGGTCTCAAGGCGCATTGCGGGCGCGGTCATTACCGATGAACAGCGGATGATTGAGCGTGCCGTGCAAATGGTTGAAGAAGGGACGGTAACGGCCATTGACGGCTCGCTTTTGACTATGCCCGTGCAAACCATCTGTGTCCACGGGGATACTCCTGGGGCGTCACGACTGGTGGTCAAATTACGCGAGGGGCTTGGCTCGGCTGGAATTACGGTCGTGCCGCTCGGTAAAATGGGAAGCCTTTGAGAAAGAGAACTGCCCTGCCCTTATACTGTTGGCGTAATTTTTAAGACGTCACAGATCCCCGGCGTGGGGCGGTGGCGAAGATGTGAAGTTGATGGGCCCAAACCCTTTTTAACTGATGTTATCGAGGGGAGTACTTGGGACGTAACCCGACCAAAAAAGGAACCGG
>JAKADJ010000362.1 GCA_021820645.1 Bacillota bacterium | reverse complement strand
AGTCCAGAGTACGATGTCGACGGTAATTTCAGCACGGTTGTTTTTTGTTCATTAGGGGATGAGCCATGCGCTCGATAGCTGCTCCTAACGCGGAGCCCGACTCCCGGTGATAAACGTTGACCGCATGGTTCTATGGATCAGCGACTAAATCGGTAGACATGACCTCACACAGGGGAAGAGAAGGCGCTACGGATAAAAGTCTTGCCGCACCCCCCATTGTGTGTTACGGTTCACTTAAAATTAATTGTCTTGTCGGGAGCTTGGAGCGCCAGGCTGAGAGGGTAGGGAACTACCGACCGAGAAACCTGATCTGGGTAATGCCAGCGGAGGGACCTAAGACGCATCGTCCTTGATTGCCGAGATTTGACGTTTTCGGTGGCGGTTTTCGTTCTCTTACTTGCTCCAGCCCTCTCAAGATGAGGGAGATGACTTACCTTATGACGCTCTCCGAGGGATTTCGCTTTCAATCCTTTCCAGGAAGTCGCAAGGTTTATCGTGAGGGAAGCCGAGCGGATCTTCGCGTCCCCGCCCGTGAAATTACCCTGAGTCCTACATCAAACACGGAAACAAACCCGCCGCTTCAGGTCTATGATACAAGCGGCCCCTACTCTGATGAATCCTTTCAAGCGGACTTTCGTAAAGGGCTGCCGGCCCTGCGATTACCATGGATTCTGGAACGTCGCGACATCGAGCCCTATGACGGCCGTCAGGTTCGGCCTGAAGACAATGGTGGACGCGGGGGGCAGAATCCCGCGGACTTTCTCGCCCCCCAGCGGCGACCACTTCGAGCCAAAGCCGGGCACAATGTCACGCAGATGCACTATGCACGGCAAGGCATCGTGACCCCGGAAATGGAATTCGTCGCCATTCGCGAACAGGTCAGCCCGGAATTTGTGAGAACTGAGGTCGCTTCGGGTCGGGCCATCATTCCCTCCAATATTAACCATCCCGAAGCGGAACCGATGATTATAGGCAAGAACTTTCTCGTCAAAGTCAATGCCAATATCGGCAACTCAGTGGTATCCTCGTCCATTGACGACGAAGTGGAGAAGATGACGTGGGCGATTCGCTGGGGCGCCGATACCATTATGGATTTGTCAACCGGACAAAACATCCATACCACCCGAGAATGGATCTTGCGGAACTCTCCAGTGCCGGTTGGTACCGTCCCTATTTACCAGGCGTTGGAGAAGGTGGGGGGCGACGCCGAATCGCTCACGTGGGAAATCTTCCGGGACACCCTCATTGAGCAGGCCGAGCAAGGGGTTGACTATTTTACCATTCATGCCGGCGTTCTATTGCGCTATGTCCCCCTCACAGCTAAACGCCTAACGGGGATTGTCTCGCGTGGCGGATCTATCATGGCATCTTGGTGTTTGGCGCATCACCAAGAGAACTTTCTGTACACGCATTTTGAGGAAATCTGCGACATTATGAGAACGTACGATGTTTCCTTCTCACTCGGCGATGGGTTGCGACCTGGTTCCATCAAGGATGCCAATGACGAGGCGCAATTCGCGGAACTGGAAACGCTGGGAGAACTCACGGAGATCGCCTGGCGACACGACGTGCAGGTCATGATTGAAGGCCCTGGGCACGTGCCGATGCACAAGATTAAGGAAAATGTGGATCGGGAAATGGAACAATGCCATGACGCGCCTTTTTACACCTTAGGGCCCCTTACGACGGACATTGCCCCGGGTTACGACCATATCACGTCAGCCATTGGAGCTGCGATGATTGGCTCATTTGGCACCGCCATGCTGTGCTATGTTACACCCAAAGAACATTTAGGCTTGCCAAATAAGGAAGACGTCCGTGACGGGGTAGTCACGTACAAGATCGCCGCTCATGCCGCAGATTTAGCCAAAGGACATCCTGGAGCCCAGGAACGTGATGACGCGCTATCCAAGGCGCGGTTTGAGTTCCGTTGGCGCGATCAATTTAATTTGTCGCTCGATCCTGAGCGGGCTATGGCCTTTCATGACG
The DNA here is from genome assembly GCA_021820645.1 of Bacillota bacterium. The sequence continues at coordinate 1,318 of JAKADJ010000362.1, read as the reverse complement.
AGACACTGCCCGCGGAGCCGGCCAAGACGGCCCACTTTTGCTCGATGTGTGGGCCCAAATTCTGTAGCATGCGCATCACCCACGACATTCGTGCTTATGCCGAGGCCCATGGCCTAGAAATTGCGATGGCGCAAGAGCAAGGCATGCGGGAAAAGGCAGATGAGTTTCGCAAACGCGGTCACCAGCTTTACCAGTAATGAACCCACTTCGTGTGATTCAAGGGGAGGGGCGATAGCGTGTGGAGTTCTCTGGCGCCGTAGTAAACAACACAAGGCCACGCATCGTTGCCTTACTCGACGGGCCACGGTTTCCCGAGGATGCCTGGGCTCACCTCTCCCCTGTATCCTACGAGGTGGACGCGGTGTTGGTTCGGGACAAAACGAACGGTCCTCAAGGCCTGCAGCATCTCGGGCGAAGGGTTCGACAATTGGCGCCCCATGTCCCCCTATGGATCAATGGTCCGCTTGAAGTGGCACTATCGGTTGAGGCGGAGGGCTGGCATTTGCCCGCGAACCAACTTCCCGCATCGGATATGAGACGATGGTGGATGGGCACTTTGTCGGCTTCGGCCCACACTGCCGAGGAGACAAACTGGCACCAAGGCGCCGACCTCTTTATTTGGGGACATGCGTTTTTGTCACGATCGAAAGCCGAGGTGCCGCCTCGGCAGACGCTCGGTGAGGTCTCGCGTGTTGCACGTCGTCCGGTTCTTGCTATTGGCGGAATCACGCCGTCGACCCTGCCGCGGTTAAGTGGTCGGCGCTTGAGCGGCATTGTCGTCGGCGACGGCATTTGGCTCGCCGCCGACCCGGTGCAGGCGGTGAGAAACATGCGCGCCATCATGGACGCGGCTCACTGGTTCACTTAGCTTGTTCTGAATAGGAGGGGATTGAGTGCAGCTCACGGTGAACGGCGAACCTGTTCAACTCTCAGACATCGGGACCGTCGGAGAATTACTGGATTATTTCCGGGTAACCCACCAGGCGGTGGCCGTCATGGCTAATGGGGAAATTGTCGCACGGGAAGCCTTCAGAAGCTTCCCCATCAAACCCGGCGATTCCGTGGAAATTATACGGTTTGTAGGAGGCGGATAATTTGACGATGGGATTTTCAGACCTACCTGAGCTCACGATCGGCAGCTATCGCCTGCGTTCCCGGCTATTTGTGGGGACAGGTAAGTATGACACACTGGAGGTCATGCAGGAAGCATTGGTGGCCTCAGGTACGGATCTTGTGACCGTGGCGCTCCGACGCGTGAACCTGAATAATCCTCAGGAGCCCACAATTTTGGACGCGATTCCTCAAGGCTGTACGATTT
>JAKADJ010000361.1 GCA_021820645.1 Bacillota bacterium | reverse complement strand
GCGTATAACGGCCCGCGCTATCTTTCGGGAGTTGGATCACAGCAGTTGGTTTGAGCGGCATAGGGACAAACTTCCTCTGACCATTCAAGCCATTTCCAGCGTGGTGGAGGATCGGACAGCATTTGCCCTGCGCCGTCTAAACATGGTGGCGGCGGACTTTTGGCGTACAGGCCGTCCACCGAAACCATGGGAGCTCTTGCGTTTGGCCGGGATCCGAACTGATTTGGCACTCCTTCCAGAAATCCAAGCCACAGCAGCCAACCTTTGTGATCCGGAGGCAATGACCATTCATGCCTCTTCGTAAGATTCGTTGGGGCCCGTGGCCATTTGCTTCCAATCAAGTCGTCACTCTGTATTGGATCCGCTCGCCTCAGTATGATCAGGTAAGTCATCAATGGATGACCACGGCGGTCTTTCAGGATGATGCCCGAAGCTTCCATGATGTGCGGGTTCCATGGGGCTTTTTACCGTGGCTGACGATCGGTGTCTCATATCGTAACGGTCTTCCGCTTCGGGCCTTATCCCAAGGGAGCAAGTTCAAGCTAGACGATTTGGACCAATGGGATGTGCAAATCGCGGAAGCGGGTCAGGTCATTTCCCGTGAGTGGTATCCGTTGCGAACACGGTCGAATTTGGCCGAGTTGTGTTGGGTCTTTTATCGTGGGAGTAAGAGGGTCATAGTCCCAGAACTTGAAGGTATTCGGGCCTTAGTGGCTCCTGCACGATTTCTTGCCTTGGGATGTTTGGAACCGTCCTTTCTCGATACGATCGTGCGAGATTACGACCTCCAAGGGGATATCTTATACATGGAGTTCAGCAAGGATATGCCGGTTCGGTTGCTCACACGAGCCACGGTGTTGCAGTTAGCGCATCTCTTGCTAGATCCGTCACTTCGCCGATCTTGGGATGCCTTATACCCGTATCAGCGACGTATAGACGCGGGCCGCATGGCATGTCCTCCCCCTGCGGTACGACACTTGGTCGTTCGGGGTCAGCCGATGCCGGCGGATACCCTATTGGTCTACGAAGTCCGTGAGGCCGAGTTGTACCCCTTGCCGGTTCACCAGGTGCTTTGGCGCCATCCCCAAATCGAGATTGAGCCAGAGTGGGATGAGGCCAAAATCCGGTGGCGCCGTGTGGATACGGCCGGCAAAGATCTGGCACTCGACAAACGGGTTGCCGCATCTGGTGCTGGGTCAATTCTGGTCGATGGCACGGGGGCCATCCGTGATACTCGGAGGATTCAAGTCCGGCGGTGGGCGGTGGAAAGCCGTCGGACGCGAAATTGGCGCCTGTTGACGAAAGACCGGACAGAGTTCACGGTGAGTGGCGCTGATGTGGGTTCCGGGGCCAAGCGGGCGCCTGTCGACGTCGCATTGGACATCCCGCAGGGGGACTTGCCCCAGACAGGCATTGAAGAGGGACTTAACGATTTTTTGGCCGCCATCCGATGGATGCGTCAGATGTTTGACGGTCTTGTTATCGTCAAAATCATGAATACGATAGGCGAACAGGGATTCTGGGTGGTCGACAGAACACCTCGGCCGGTGGCCATTGTGCGTGTGGTATCACCCTTCGGGCAAGAAGCCACTGTCCTCGAATTTGCGCGACCGGACGACTATCCCATTTCGACGCTCATTGTAGCCGATATTCTCGATCAGAACGAGATTAAAACGTTGCTGCCGTCCCTGTTGTTCCGTGAGGGCGGGTGGAATGGTTCAGCCTTAGATCGGCAATGGGGCTCCCACTATCATCTTCTTCGCCATCTAACCCGTCCTCCGGAACGGTGGGCTACCTTGCTGACGGACTGGGCACGGACCCTGTGGGGAACCCGCCCCCCGATGCTGTAATGTCGATGATTTAGATCCAATACGGTCTCCATGTGTTCTTACATGAGTGGTCGAGGATGGTCGGCTACCTATTGATGCAGGAGAGTCGTCAAGGGGCGGGGTATGCACTTATACGGAATAAAGATGACAGGGAGGTGTCATCTCACAGGACGTGACCAATCGAGGAATGGATACGATCCCATTAGAATTTCCGCTCGGTACTCCGGGGAACCGGGATTTCTCAAAAGGTTGAGAGAGGGTAATTCCACACAAAAATCCGGATAACCCAATTAAAAAAGTCATGGCATGGGCGAACAAAACATCCGTGTGTGACACCCCGGTTACAGAATTGTTATTGACATGATACATTGCCTGACTACGATAGACCTGATATACGCCTTTCAGGATGACAACAGACGGCGATCTTATCCCACGGCTCCTGGTCTGGGCTAGCATGGGGGCTGTCACGGGTCGGAGTCGTGATGATCATCGTCGGGGAGGATGTGGCGCCGTTGAAACCGTCTCGGAGCCTGGGGGGAATTCTTTTGGGCCTACTCAGTCTGGTGGCCGTGTGGGGGATCGGACGATGGCCTCCCGCAGAATCAGGGACCCCGGGCCCTCAACCCTTGCGGGCCGGCTCTCGGGTCCCCGCGTTTCGCGCCCTCTCGTCACGGGGGCCGGTACGGTTTCCGCCTGTTGGGCACGCTAGTGTGGTCTTTTTCTACGAGGCCGATACGTGATCGGCCTGTCTTCAGCAACTGGTCGAGTTGCAACAGGCACAGGCACTGTTTCAGTCACGAGGGGTGAAGACCTATGCCATTTCCGGTAGCTCCCTGCCACACGACAAGATTCTGGCCCGGCAACGGCACCTCACCATTCCCTTGATCCACGACGGGGGCTTTCACCTAGGTCAACGGTTTGGCGTGTATGGGGGGGCATCCATGCCCATGGACACCCATGCGATCTTTGTCATCAATCCTCAGGGGACGATTGTGTTTGCCATGGTGTCACCGCATACCATGCACATTGCGATGACGCGCGTAATGGCCGCCGTGCGGCGGGCACTGGCTCCGTGATCCTCGGGGCATCCGGCACGGCGCCTCCTGTTTTATGGAATCTGTCGATTAAGAATACGCGGTCATAAGGGGCGAGAGACATCCATGTCCATGTCATTAGCGTCCATGATTCAACCCGAGGTCGTCGCACAATTTTATCATGCCATGCTCGTCGTGGTCGGGGTGCTGATCACCCTCGGACTGGCGGTGGTTCTGTTCCGTTGGGTTTGGCGGCTCATTGCGGAACCTGCATCGCCGTCCGTGTTGCGGGAGGACCTCGGCGATCGGGCGCCGAAAATATGGGGGAAAGAGGGACTCTGGCGGGCACTGGGGGCTTTGTGGGTGTTGGACGGCCTCTTACAACTCCAACCGGCTATGCCCAATTACGCCTTTTTAGAGATGGTGATCGCGCCCAATTTATTGGGA
>JAKADJ010000360.1 GCA_021820645.1 Bacillota bacterium | reverse complement strand
GCCCGCAGGTAGATTCAGGGGTCGCAAAAGATGTGGCACGTCATCTAAGAAATCAAAAACCTCTTTCTTGTCAAAGATGTGGTTGCCCGAGGTGAGAACTCCAATCCCCACGGATAACAGTTCATCCATCACTTCATGCGTCAGCCCATTGCCGCCCGCAGCGTTTTCCGCGTTGGCGATGACCAGGTCGATGCCATAGTGATGCACCATTTTCGGGACGTGCGCAATGACCATACGTCGACCCGTCTTTCCCACGATGTCGCCGATTAAAAGAAGTTTCATCGGGATGCGCGGTATTCCCAAAAGAGCGCTGCGTCCAGCCGTAAGGATCATCTGGATGCTCTCGGGATCCCACATCTCCTTTCTGTGAGAGATTGATTCTCAACGGGCGTTTCGCCTCAAGCCGCCTGAAGTTTTTGCCAATCTCCCTGATGATATGGATTTCGGACACGTCTGCCCTCTAGGTATTGAACACCATCAGACGCCCTTCATCCCGCAGTGCAACTAGTCTACCTGCATCATCACGTTTTAGGGCTTCGAGACCTGCCTGGATGTTTTCCTCCTGAAGCAAAAGCTCTTCTTCCAATAGGTCGTGCGAATCCAAAATCAGATCCGAAGTGAAGGTATCGCGCAACACTTCAATAGTCATCCCAATTTCCTCGACCGACAGGGTTTCGATGTCGCGAATCAATTCGACTTCAGTCACCTGGTCGATTACGACGTGCTGGACGTTTACCACCTTTAGCGGGCGGCGCGTGACTAGACGGTAGGTTTCTAAAACCTCCACCAACTGATTCACTAAAACCTCGAACGGCTGAGGTTCCAAGGTGCGACGCAACAAAAACGTCGCGCTTAAGGTGCTGTCTTCCACATTGTACTGGACGCTACTGATTTCCGGGTACCTCATGATTACCGCGATTAAGGTCCCGAGTCCCCGGGTGCTGGATCCCCAACTTGCGGATGCGATCAAGTACGCCGCCTCCTTCTCTACGGATCTCTTACGAATGATAACGCAAAAGATGCGTGATAGTGCCGGCCATGATTACAATGCCGGGGTACGCCATTTGTGCGTGTTTTCCAAATCCTTTCCCGGATACAAGACATGAAAACGCGCTTCCAATTCAGTTGGTCCCTCGTCGAGGCTGGTATCTTTGACGCAAGATTCCACAGGACAGACGTCAGCGCACTGCTGCGTCTTGTAAAAACCGTAACATTCGGTGCAGAGATTCGGGTCAATAATATATATATCATTGCCCTCGGTAATCGCGCCATTGGGGCATTCTGGCTCGCAAGCTCCGCAGGAGATGCAGTCTTCGATGATTTTTAGCGCCATAGTCCATTCTCCTTTTAGGGAGTTTCATCCCATTGCAATACCCTAGCAATCACGGTGGACGGAAATCCCTGCCTGGTCAAGTACCGGGCGCACCGCGCACGCTCTTTGGTGTCAGTCATATCGTACCGCTCCTTGATGCCTTCGGCAATCTTTACCCAATCGGTGCTTTGTGTCAATTCGTCCCAAGCGGCCTCTAGTGTCTCACGCTCTATACCACGGCTATGCAATTTATGGCGAATAGCAAGGGGCCCGTGACGGGCCCGTGATAGCGCCGTGTCGACCACTTGCCGCGCTACGCGGTCATCACTGATATAGTTTTGTGTCAGTAATTGCGCGACGACCGCTTCAATGACCTCGGCATCGTAGCCCTTGCGGTGTAAACGGGAGCGTATCTCGGACTGCGTGAGGTCCCGCTGAGCCAGCCACCGTAACGCACTGGCGAACGCAACCTTATTCGGTGGCTGGTTCACCCGTGGATCCTCCCACCGTTACAGCGGCACCTGCTGTAAAGTGTTGGCGAATCTTGGCGTCCAACTCTCGGGTTAAATCAGGATTGGCTTTCAAATAATCGCGCGTATTCTCACGACCCTGACCTAGGCGCAAGTCCTGGTAGCCATACCAGGCGCCGCTCTTTTGAACCAACCCAATTTCAAGACCGAGGTCGAGAATACTACCTTCACGACTAATACCCTCGCCGTATAAAATGTCAAATTCCGCTTGCTTGAAGGGAGGCGCCACCTTGTTTTTGACAACCTTCACCCGGGTGCGGTTACCGACCACCTCGGTGCCTTGCTTTAGGCTGTCGACGCGACGGACTTCGAGCCGGATTGAGGAGTAGAATTTTAAGGCGCGGCCACCTGGCGTGACTTCGGGGTTTCCAAACATGACTCCCACCTTTTCGCGTAATTGGTTGATGAACACCGTGATGGTATTGGATTTGGAAATCGCCCCGGTCAATTTGCGCAAGGCTTGAGACATCAAGCGGGCTTGTAGTCCCACATGGGCATCACCCATTTCACCCTCGATTTCGGCGCGCGGTACTAGAGCGGCGACCGAGTCTACCACGACAATATCGACGGCGCCCGAACGCACTAAGGCTTCTGCAATTTCCAGAGCTTGTTCACCGGTGTCTGGCTGCGAGATGAGTAGGTGATCCAGGTCCACCCCTAATTTCGATGCGTATAACGGATCCAACGCATGCTCAACATCAATAAAGGCAGCAACGCCGCCAGCTTTTTGTGCTTCGGCAATGGCGTGTAAGGCGATGGTGGTTTTCCCTGAAGACTCCTGGCCATAAATTTCGACGACTCTACCTCGCGGCAGGCCTCCCACCCCCATTGCAATGTCTAGGGTTAAACATCCCGTTGAAATCACCGCAATGGCGGGCCGGTTGGCATCCTCTCCAAGTCGCATGATGGACCCTTTGCCAAATTGCTTTTCAATTTGACTTAGTGCTAAATCTAAAGCCTTTTCCCTATCCATCGCCATCTATGTGGCCCTCCTCGTCAAACCCTTTTGAGCATCAATTCGCCGAAAGATTAGGAACTCCTGCCTAGCGTGGGCGGGCCGGCTCCATATTTACAGTCTTACCCCGGATTACAATCGAGGTCATGTTCCGCAGTACCTTGGCGGCGGCGTCTTTTGGCATTTCCACAAAGGTGAAGCGGTCATATATGTCGATTAATCCGATCACACTCCCGGAAATTCCGGCTCCTTCGGCAAGACCGCGCACGATGTCGGCCGGAGTGACTCGATCCATCCGTCCCAGACTCAAAAAGAGTCGCACCATGCCGGGCTCGGCACCCGTTTCGCCAAATTCCGCATCCACCACCGATTCACGGCCCTTATCGACCATGAGGCGAATGGCAGCGGCGGCAATATCAATCGAGTCGTACGACTGAGCCAGTTCCATCACCATTTCCTGGTAGGCCGGCAAGACACCGCGTTCAATTTCTTCCGCTAGACGATTTTTCAACGACTC
>JAKADJ010000359.1 GCA_021820645.1 Bacillota bacterium | reverse complement strand
CCGCCGGCGTCTTCTCCGGCCACATAGAGGCCCGAGAGGCTCGAATGGCCCCAGGCGTCGATGCCAACTCCGCCCATGTGAAAATGGGCCGTAGGTGAGACCTCTACGGGTCCGGTCGTCAAGTCAAAACCTACGTCCTGGACGCGCTGTACCATACCGGGAAAGGTTTTGCGCACAAAAGCTCGACCCAGATGGCTGACATCAATGAATACTCCTCCTTGGGGGCCGTGGCGTCCCGCCATGATTTCCATGTAGCCCGCACGGGCCACCACGTCGCGTGTGGCACGTTCCATCCGATTCTTATCGTAGCGAGCCATGTAGCGCTCGCCCGTGGCATTAAAGAGATATCCGCCGGCCCCCCGCAGTCCCTCCTCCAAAACACTCCCAGTCACCCGTCCTGCTCCGGCCAAGAGGCCGGTGGGATGAAACTGCACCATTTCCATGTCCCGCATCAGGGCCCCTGCACGATACGCCAGCGCCAGCCCGTCCTCAGATTTTTCTAGGGACGGTGCCGCAATTTTATACATGGTGGGCCCACCGCCTGTGGCTAAGAGCGTCGCCCGGGACGAAATTCCCGTAAAGGTACCCCGACGTAGATCCATCACCAATGCCCCTGTCACCCGGGTCCCATCGCCCATCAATTCGACCGCACGATGCTCTTCCAGCACCAAAATACCGCGGGCTAACACTTGGTCACGCAAGCGCTCCATAATTTCAATGCCGGTTAAATCGCCCCGATGCACGGTCCGGTCGAAGCTTTGGCCAGCAAACGCCTTTTGGTGAATGGTGCCGTCTTCCCGTCGATCAAAAAAGCAGCCGACTTGAGTCTCCAGTTCGTTAATGGTGGCAGGCGCGTCCGCAACCAATGCCCAAGCCAATTCTTGGTCGTTAATGTACCGCCCACCCTTTAAGGTGTCGGAAAAGTGCCGTTCGATCGAATCGGCGGGATCGAGCACCACGTTAAAACCGCCTTGCACCATCCGAGTACAGCCGCTCTTCCCCATAAGTCCTTTGGTCACAACCAAAATTTTGAGCGATGGATTAAGGTCATAAGCATGGATCGCGGCAAAAAGCCCGGCCCCACCGCTTCCCAGTATTAAAACGTCCACGGATTCCTTCTGCATCCTACCAAGTCTCCTTGACGATAATCTGTTGCTGAGGCACTTTACGGGCTTTTTGACGACCGAGCCGTTTTGCGATCAGTGTTCTTTTAAGGCTGGCAATGGCCCGTGTGGGCGCGATATTTTTGGGGCACACCTCGACGCAGCTCATGTGGGTATGACATTGCCACACCCCAGACCGATCCCGGCTAATCTGAGCGAGTCGCCTATCGTGTCCCTTATCCCGGACATCTGCAATAAGGTTATACGCCCGATTTAATGCGGCGGGCCCCAAGAACTCGGGAACTGAACCTACCACGTCACAGGCCGACAGACAAAGACCGCAACTGATGCACTCCAGCCCGAGGTCGATCTGTTCACGAACGAAGGAACCCATGGGAACCACGATCGGGTCTTGCACCTCGGGGCGCGCCTGTAAGTACGGATCAACCGTTCGATACTTCGTAAAAAACGACTCCATGTCTACCACCAAATCCTTAACCCGCCGCATGTGCCGTAGAGGACCGAGAGTAATCTCTTGACCCAATTTGTCCAGAGACGTGCGGCAAGCGAGGCCTTCTTTGCCATTGATCACCATCCCACACGATCCGCACATCCCCACACGGCAAGAACACCGAAACGACACCGTGGGATCCAGTTCATTTTGAATGTAGAACAGTGCATCGAGCACGGTTTGCTGTGCCGTAGTGTCGAGCCGATACCGCTGCCTGCCATTTATTCGGTCAATTTCAACGATGATCTGCACCGTGTCCCCCCCAAACCTAGCCGATGACTAAGAACGGCCGATGATACAAAAATGCCCAAAGAATGTCCAAACCCCAAACCACCGTGAATAGGCCAAAGGCACCCATGAGGTAAAAAAACCACCGCGTCCGGGCACCGGCCCAGGTTTCTTGCACGATTCTATACAGTCCGTTCAGCCCGTGATAGACGACGCTAACCAAGAGCCCCGTATCGAGCACCAGATAGATCCCACTACGCAACCGTGCACTCACTACTTGAACGCTGGTATTCATAGCATGTTCCGCCCAGAGATGGCCCCCCAAAAACACGAGGAGCAAGATCCCGGTAAACCGTTGCAAGATCCAACTCCAGGCGATCGGAAGACGAGGTGCATCAGGGTTTTGTATCGAAACGGATGTCATATGCTCACTGGCCACAAAAGTCCCCCCTTGTTCGCATTACCGCACCAAGGCGGGCAACACAACTAAAAAACCCACGCCTAGTAGCACTGCGGCCGTGATCATGGTAAGCCAGATGGCCAGACGGCTGGTGCGAATGAGCCCACCAAAATCCGCGACCACGAGACGAATGCCGTTCAACCCATGGGCGAGGATAATCCCCAACAACACCAAGTCGGCCACAATAAAGATCGGTTGTTCCACGATGCCGGCTACCGCATTGAAATGGGCGGCACCGTTTGGCAACAAGATGGCACTTAATAGAATGAGATGGAGATAGAGATAGCCCAGGATCAGGAGACCGGAAATGCGGTGAACCAGGAAAGCCTTCTGCCCTCGGGACGATTGATGGGACATGAGGCACCCCCTTTCCAGTTACGAGCAGCCCAAAAAATTTTTAACCAATGTTGTGATACTTCGCTTCATTCTGATAAAATAATAGCCAATCATTTGTAGATCTGAAAACTCCCAAAAACGAACCATACTTATAACAATTTAGATCTAGATGAGGAGGGGAAGGCCGTTGCAATTACATCACATGGAAGCGTTCGTGACCGTGGTGGAATACGGCACGGTCACCGAGGCGTCCAATCGCCTGCGCATTGCCCAGCCGGCGTTGTCTCGGTATATCCATACATTGGAGCGCGAGCTAGGTCAGCCCTTATTTGATCATCATGGCCGCCGCTTGCACCTGACTCCCTTCGGGCAATGGGCCTATGATAAAGCGCGGCACATTCTCGAGGAAACCCGGTCATTTGCCCATGGCAGGGATGGAAAAAATCTTAACCTCGGAGCCAGCCTCACCACACTGACGATGTTTTTACCCCAGGCGATTCGTGGTTTTCGAGAGCGCTCTCCGAACACCGAGATACACGTGGAGACCGGCCTTAGTGCCGATATTTATGAATTGGTCGGCCAGGGACGCGTCGACGTCGGCCTGGTCTCGGACGCCCGGCCGCGTGCCTCTTATCGGGTGATTTCTCTTTTTACCGATCCGCTCTGGGTACTGTGCCCCACTCGTAACCCGTTCCAAGACATCGAGACCATCAAC
>JAKADJ010000358.1 GCA_021820645.1 Bacillota bacterium | reverse complement strand
CCCGTCTAGACCGTGCGACGTCCATTGCTGAGGAAGACGGCTTGGCCTTCGTGCCTCCCTATGACGATGCCTATGTGATGTCCGGACAGGGCACGATTGGCCTTGAGATTTTATCAGAGTGGCCCGAGGTAGACGTGGTGGTGGTTCCAATTGGAGGAGGTGGCTTAATCTCCGGAATTGCCACCGCGATTAAAGCCGTGAATCCCAGGGTTCTGGTGGTGGGGGTGGAAGCCACCGGTGCGCCAAAGGCCTATCGTTCTCGAGCCGAGCGCCGTCGCGTCGTGCTGGACCATACGGACACCATTGCGGACGGCATTAAAACCCTCAGCCTCGGCCATCTCACATATCCTATCGTGACAAGCCTGGTGGACCACTTGGTTACGGTATCGGACGAGGCTATTATGGACGCGATGCGGTGGCTCCTCTTTCGCCACAAGTTGCTCGTAGAGCCCTCCGGAGCGACCACGGTGGCTGCGGTGATGGGCGACGTCGATCATCTATTTGCCAACCAACGAACGGTCTGCGTCTTAAGCGGCGGTAACATTGACCCCTCCCTCCTACGATCCATGTTGTAGAATCGAAACCAACATTTGCATAAGGAGCGACTGAAAATAGCACTCTAACTCCCAACATCACATTTGGGAGGCGGCTTATGGACATGGAATCGAAATGCGCCTGTGGGCGAGGAGCCACAGCGCGATGCCTGGATTGCTCAAGTCCCCTATGCGTCGAAGATATTTGTTCGGCCTGTCAGCGTTGCCAAAATGACTGTGTATGTCACTTGCGTTGGTGGGTCCCCGATTTTTTTCTCTAAGCAACGCTGATCCATGCTGAATCCGCCAACGGGGCCCCATAGTGGGCCCCGATTATTTTTGCGTCGTACAAGCACTAGATATGCTAGAGTGAATGGCGGCACGAAAACTGGGGGTGGGCCATGGCGATGACGTGGATGGTGGCGTTGACGGCGGCCGGGTTTTTAGCATCGGTCACCACCAACGCCATTGGCGTGGGTGGAGGGCTTTTGGTCATGCCGTTGCTCGCCTTGTGGTTTCCTGCCCGTCAGGTCGTATCGTATAGCACCCCTATGTTTTTAGCCAACGCGCTTATCACTTTGGTTAATTATCGCAAGCATTGGAAAGTCCCGCGCACCCTATGGACCATCCCCTGGGTCCTCATTGGTATCCTAATCGGCGTGCATTTTTTAGTCGTGGTATCGGGTCGCGGATTAGATATTCTCATCGCCGCCATTGCGCTCACCTTTGTGAGCTACGAAGTGTACCGTCGTGCCAGTGGTCGCCAAATGTCGGGTATCTCCTCCTGGTTGAGTCTCCCGATCGGAGTCTTGGCGGGTGCGGTTAGTGCCTTATCAAATATTGGAGGCACACTACTGTCCCTCTATGTGTTAAGCCCGGAGGTGACCCCGGCCGGGTTCATTGGCAGTTTAGCCCTACTCTATGTCATGATGACAGGGGCCAAGTTTGGCCTATTTTGGTTCCATCACCTACTCGGGTGGCAGGCGTTGGTGTGGTCGTTGCCGTCCATTCCCGCCATCATGTTGGGGGCTTGGGCGGGTAAGACGTTAAACCGCCTCATCCGCCCGAGCATCTTTCGACCGTTAGTGGTGGGGGTCATCTTGCTGTCGAGTGTGTTGCTTCTGGTGACGCCCGGTTAACCACATAATTCTGCCCCTCCCAATTGAGGGACTCCGTCCAGTAAAAGGTGAACTCGATGCCCTCGGTAGTCGACACATCGATGTCTACCGAAAATCCTCCAAGATGATTGGCCTCTGCCGGGCACTCCTGTTGGGTCGTCCAGCCATCGGTAGTCCATAACACCCGGGCCGGCGCGTCGATCATCACCCGAATCACCCGATCCTGATCCCGCCAATGGCGTCGGCGATGATTAAAACGCCAGATCACGATACCAAGATAGGGGTCGACCCCACCTCCGTATCGACGGGTAACGGGTTCGTAGGCCTCAAATCCAACGCCTGCTTCGGATCCCCGTACCAGTTTGACAAATTCACTGTGTGCCCACACTAAAGGGGCTGCAGATCCCGTGGGGCGTCCAAATTGCAACCCCGCTTCAGGTAAATCCGGCTCGTCCCACACCTGTTCAGGAATCATGCCACCTTTGGTGGCACTCTTGGCCATCACCTCCAGATACGGCGTCACGTCTTGGCCCAAGGCCAGGGCATAATGGCCCCGCTCCCCCGACAATAGGGGCCAGGCTCTACCGATACCGGATCCTTGATACGGCTCACCGTGAGGCCCTTCCCCGTATCCATCTCCGTTATATCGATGCCACAGGGGGCCAAAAGGACCTTGAATCTTCAAGCCGGCATCGTAGGCCTTTACCGAAGCCACGATGTGGGGATCCCCGGCGGCCTTAATGCCGTAACGCACGAGTTCGAGAAAACCACCATCGATGACACCTCGCTCGGCGAACCAATCCAAATGCGCCCGATTTTTAATCGGGACGTACCCGCTATGCACATTCCCATCCGATGCCACTTCCGTCTCTGGGTGGATCCGTTCATAATACTCAGAAAACCCCGGAACCGCCGTGCCGTGATGCGTGAAGGTCCAATAGTCCAGATGATGCTGCCAATAATCGGCGACGGCGAGCACCTGTTCGGCCACCGGAAGATCGTGATGCCTCTTGGCCAAATCTGCACCTAACACCAGTGCGGTAATCATGGCTGCCAAACTCGAGGGAGAATACCCACCATCTTCTTCCCAACGATCCTGGCTCGTGACGGGGCCATTGGCGATGAGGTATCCTAGGGCACGTTTGATCATCGAGTACGAGGACTCGGTCTCGACCAAATGCCCTTCGGTTTCTAGTCGCCACGCCAGATGGATCGGAAACGCAGTTTCATCTAATTGAGAGCCCTTCCAGTAAGGAGTCCCATCAACCCAAAAATTTTGGCTCCACGATCCATCGTCGTGCTGGGTTGCCATAAGATATTTCAGAGATTGACGCGCCCCCTCTACATCGCCTAATGCCATCAGTGCAGACGATGTCTCGACCATGTCACGGGGCCATACCAAGTGGTACCCGCCAATATGCTCTTCGTTGGCCACGGTGCCCCAAGGTATCGTCAAGGATGCAATGATCCCTCCTGGAAAGAGCTTACCATGATGGGTTTTAATCACCATCGCTGAGATGCGCTGCAGCGTAGCCCAGGGATGATCAGCGGGGAGCAAGTCGAGGCCCTGGAAGTACTCGTGCCAACCGAAAAGGTACTGTCGTTCCATGACCTCGTAGGATTCCAAGAGCGCCAAATTAGCTTTGAATCGGGCTTCACGACGGGTGCGTCCAAAGGCCATGTAGACCGTTTGTTGAGGGGCCTTTTGCCAGTC
>JAKADJ010000357.1 GCA_021820645.1 Bacillota bacterium | reverse complement strand
TCTAGTCGGCCCCAGCATCGGAGGCTGGCTGATTCAAGTGTTGACGGCACCTGTCGCTTTGCTGGCGGATGCCTTCTCGTTTTTGGCATCTGCGGCTTCTTTGCACGGTATTCATCCCCCAGAGCCTCCGGTTTCGGACCGGCTCAACCGTAACGTTTGGGACGGAATGCGATTTATCCGGCGCTCTCCAGTCTTGTTAAGTCTCTTGACCGTCCAATTAGTCCAGAGTCTCTTTCGCGCAACATTCATGACGGTGTACATTTTGTATGTGACGCGTCATCTCGGTGTGACCCCCGCCGAGTGGGGGCTGATTTTAGGGCCGAGTTCAGTGTTTGCGCTTGTTGGCTCGTCGTTGACAAGCCGCATCACGCAAAAAATTGGGCTTGGTCCCTCCGTCATTGTCGGCACCATCCTATTTTCTATGCCGCTTCTAGCAATCCCTGTGGTTCAGGGGCCACATGCGTTGGTGGTAGGCGTGCTTTTTGTCGCAGAAGGACTGTCCGGTGCCGGGTCTATGATCCGCGGCATCGGTGTCGCCACCATTCAAGCGGCGGCCATCTCTGATTCCGTGCGAGCCCGCGTTATGGCGGCCTTCTCTATTGTGGGAGTGGGGATGACGCCTGTCGGGGCATTATTGGCTACCGTCCTCGCGTGGGGTTTCGGCGTGCCCGCAACGTTATGGGTTGCCACGATCGGGATGAGCCTGGCTTTCTTGGGCCTTCTCATCCCGGAAGTCGTGCGTTTGCGGAGTAGTGAAGCACTCGAAGTGGGTGCCGGGTAATCCAGAAGACAGGTTGAGATCACCCTTGGTAAGGGGTGACGGATTCGGGACAGTGACGGCCGCAACCACTGGGGGTCTCGTCATACCCGCCCGTCCTAGGACATAGCATGAAGGGAAGTCCCAGGGGTGAGGTGTCCAATGGCAGAGCACGAACCAAATCGGATTGCCGTGGTGATGACGGGATTTACCATGTTGCTGCTGACGATTGCCTTGATTGTCTTTTCGGAACATGGGTATCATGCGACGGTTGGGGCCTTAAAGCTCTTTTTCGAAGTCGTACTCCCGTCGTTACTCCCATTCTTTATCTTGTCCGATATTTTGTTATCGACCGGGATGGTCCATTATTTGGGAGTGTATTTTGAGCCGTTGATGCGCCCCCTCTTCAATGTTCCCGGCGTGGGGTCCTTCGTGTTTACGATGGGACTGGCCGCGGGATATCCGATGGATGCTGTTTTGACGGCTAAATTTCGTAAACAAGGACTCTGCTCTAAGTACGAAGGCGAGCGACTCTTGGCGTTCTCTAATTCCGCAGATCCCTTATTTATTTACGGCGCGGTGGCGGTGGGGATGTTTGGACAACCGGCATTGGGCGCTATTCTCGCCATGGCGCATTATGCGTCGGTACTCATGGTGGGGTTGACCTTCCGATTTTACGCGCGGAAAAAAGAGCCAAAGCATGGTGGGGAGCCGGGAATTGTCGTGCGCGGTATCCATAAAAGGGCATTAGAGGCGATGATGCGGGGACGACAAGAAGATGGCCGCCGATTCGGCAAAGTCGTTAATGAGGCCATCTCGGAGTCAATTGGGACGCTATTTATGATTATGAGCTTTATCGTATTATTCGCGGTACTACTAAAAGTCTTGTCGGTCACCGGACTTTTAGCCGTTGTGTCGATGCCGTTTGCCGCGTTATTCCACGTGGTAGGACTATCGCCCCGGTTGGTACCCGCGGCCGTGAAAGGGTTTTTTGAAATTGATTTGGGGAGTGCGGCTGCAGCCCAAGCAGGGGCACCGATTTTGCAATCCTTAGTGGTAGTATCCGGGATTATTGCGTGGTCGGGCTTGTCGGTCCATGGTCAGGTCGCTTCCGTGTTGGCTGACACCGACATTTCAATGAAACCATACTTCGTGGCTCGAGCCTTGCACGCGGTTTATGCCGGGGTGATGACCATCGTATTCTTTCGGCCAGTTGAGGCTCTAGTGGGACAGGGGACATTCCCGGTTTTCAGCACGGCTGGGTATATGGGGCCCACTCTAGTCGGCCCCATGATGGGCGAGGCATTTCATTGGTCATTGCTTCTGGTTGGGGTGTCCATGATGGGATTAGCGCTCGGAGCCCTCAGTGTCGGGGCACTTCGGATCCTACGCCGTGGTTGGCTTTCCTGGCGGTAAGTGTGATGTTGCATCCTGCCGCCGGGACGTTTGAGTCTGGAATTGCATAGCGTACGGCAAAGGGGGCCGTGCGATGCAAGCGATGGGGTTGTTGTTTGGTACCGTAGCGCTGCTCGGGGTCGTTATCCGTGCGAGACAGATGGCATGGCCGTGGCGGGTATTTTTGCCACGGATTCTTGCTTTGGTCGGAGAACTTTTATACTTCGGACTCTTCCAAAGTCCGATCGCGGCTTTGGGCTTCGTGATTGGAGCGGTGTGGACGGTGACGACCTGGTTTCGCGAACGCCGGGCTAATATCGGGGGAGTTGTAGAATTGATGGAACTTTTGGCTTGGGCCTGGATGGCATTGGCGCTCCACTGACCAATGTGTACTATAGAAGGGAGCTCTGTTGGCGGATAGGTCGGCATAGGGAAGAAGGGATTGCGCAATGGTGGACTTGTTGCCATCGATCGGGTTGGCGATGAACTTGATCGAGTCCCCGGACAACCCATTGGTGATGCCAACCGACGTATCGGTGGGAAGGCATATTGCACGCAGTTTAGAGGTACTGCGGCCTTTCTTAGCCGATCCCGACGCGGAGGGCCCCCGATTCCCCTATCATGTCTATGAGGATGTATTGAGTCGCCCGGACCAGGCTTGGGTGCTACAAATGGGAATAGAGGTCTCTATTGCTGTCATTCTTCCCGGCGTCTTAGGGTCGGAATGGATCAAGACGGCCGGACACTTTCATCGTCCGGTTCAACGTCGTGAGTTGCCTGAATTGGTCGAGGTGGCCCATGGTCAAGGAACCATCATCTTGCAATTAATGCGAACGCCGGATCGGGTTGCGGAAATCGTGACGCTAAGTGTGGCGCGTGGAGATTGGGTCGTCATCCCTCCGGGCTATGGCCATGTTAGCATCAATAGCGGGCCCAAACCCCTCATATTGACCCATGTTCGGAGTCGAGCGGTGCATCTGGAGTATGAGGAGATGGCCCGGCACCGCGGTGCCGGATATTGGTTCGGCCCTGAAGGGCACTGGATCAACAAGAGTTATGAAGAAGTGCCCGAACTGAAACAGTTCGTGGCGTCCCGTCTATACGCGAGACCCTTTGGGAATGAAAGTGTGTATCGTGCCATTCGACGTCAACCGGAATATTTCAAGTTTCTGTGGGATGCCTCGGTGCCTGTTGTGAGACGCTGAGTCACCAAGCGGGTGT
>JAKADJ010000356.1 GCA_021820645.1 Bacillota bacterium | reverse complement strand
GGGAGACCTCAGGGCCGGGACGATCGATACTCCGAACTTCGGGGGCACCCAGGTAGCACGTCCAAGCGGCTGGAGATGTTTCAGATCGGAGGATGACGGTATGCCGGCTGCATCCGCGTAAACTATCCAAGGTCAGACATGTGATATCGATCACAATCACGACCGCGGACTTTGCGGAGAATTGTTGGAGTATCTACCGTGGCCATGGGCGAAGCGATAAGGAAAGGATGATGGACGTGTCAGGACCCGCTTTGCGTCAGAACGAGTCGCATCATGCCATCCATCAATCGGCGTGGCTTGAAGCTAGTGACGTGTTCGAAGGCGCCGCGACACTGCACCGCATGAACGAGGTGGACCGGTTTGCGCGTGTGGTGGAAGTGTTTTTGGAGGTAATTGAGATGCGCATTTTGTCGCATGCACACGAAGAAGAGATCGATCTTTATGAAGAATGGCTAAAAAGTGGCGCGTGGTGCCGACCACCGATCGCGTCACTGGTGCATGAGCATGACACCTTGCGCGCGCTCGCTTCAGGTATCGAGGCGTCGATGATTAAAGATAACCATGAGAGCGCTCTGACTCAGATGCGTGAATTCTTGCGCGTATCCGCGAATCACGCAAGTCATGAGGAACAGCTTTTGGGTGCCATCCAACTGAATCAAAAGGAGCGGTTATCATGACACCCTTACGCTGGGCCTATCCCAAAAGTTATCGGCTACTTCAGGAGATGACAGCCACGGTGGGAGTACACCCCTATGAATTTGAGGTCCGTGTCGACGAGAGAGATATGGCTAGGCCTTATCTCATGATACAGCGCGATGATCGACAATGGGAACGAAATTTTGACGCAGACGACTTACTGATGGCGGGGATTTTGGTTCAACGGTTTTTTGATGAGATACTCGAGACCATCGTTGAGCAGTCCCAGCTTGCTTATCAAAATTTCATGCAAGATCGCGAGGTGTAGAGTTATGGACCAAAGTTTTCCTTTGATCAAAAATGCGTCAAATCAGGGAAAAACCTCTCATCCCATAGATGATCAGGATCGACAAGACCTTATCGTACTACTCAACCTACGATTTGGCGGCGTCCCATCCCCTGTAATGGAATCGATTATGCAGATAGACGACTTTAGCCAAATTGACCATCTTATCTTAGTGGGGGCCAACGCGGCGAGTTGGCAAGAACTCGTAGCAGAACTCAAAGTACCGGGGTTTAAGATCGTAGGGCAACGATTCGATCCCCTGAATGGCAAAGAGGAGTGATGACCATGGTCACGAAACGCAACGCGCTTTTGCGTTCGGTGGATTACTTGAAACGCGGCGAACGTTTTAACCAGGAGTGGAGCGAGGAAAATGTTCGGTCTCGCGAATGGGAGGATGTCTACCGCGGACGATGGCAACATGATCGAATCGTGCGCTCCACGCATGGAGTGAATTGCACAGGTTCTTGTAGCTGGCAAGTGCATGTTAAAAACGGCATCGTGACCTGGGAGACGCAACAAACCGACTATCCTTCGTTAGGTGACAATACGCCCGAATATGAACCACGCGGATGCCCTCGCGGGGCTAGTTACTCTTGGTATCTCTATAGTCCTGGACGCGTCAAGTATCCGTACGTTCGCGCCGAATTGTTGTCGGCTTGGCAAGAGGTACGACGCCACGAGGATAACCCTTTGACAGCGTGGCGGGCCTTAATGAATGATGCCGAAAAACGTCGTGCCTATCAAAGTTCCCGCGGCAAAGGAGGATTTATACGAGCCAGTTGGGAGACCATTGGCGAAATAATCTCGGCAGCAATGCTCGATACGGCGAAGACCTACGGGCCGGATCGGGTGACCGGTTTTAGCCCGATTCCTGCTATGTCGCAAGTAAGTTTTGCCGCAGGTTCGCGGTTTTTATCCCTGATGGGAGGCACTATGGTCAGTTTTTATGACTGGTATGCGGACCTGCCACCGGCTTCGCCCCAAATCTGGGGTGAACAGACCGATGTTCCGGAAAGTGCAGATTGGTACAATGCCACTTATTTTATTATCTGGGGAACTAATCTACCGATGACCCGTACTCCGGACGCCCATTTTATGGTAGAAGCGCGATATAACGGCACGAAGGTGGTCGGAGTGAGCCCAGACTATGCCGAATACGTAAAATTTGCAGATCTGTGGCTACCGTGCAAAGCGGGTACCGATTCAGCCTTAGCGATGGCTATGACCCATGTCATCTTGCAAGAATTTTACGTGAATCGTCCGACCCCGTACTTCTTGGATTATGCTAAGACCTACACGGACTTGCCTTTCCTAGTGACGTTGTCGGGCCATGGTGAAGGCTGGACCGCCGGCCGTTTCCTCAACGCCCGCGATTTGGGATTGGACCATCCCGAAGCCGAATGGAAGACTTTGGTGTGGGACGACGATGCGGATGTTCCGGAGATTCCCAACGGGAGTCTCGGGTATCGTTGGGACGGCCAGCAAAAATGGAATTTACGAATGGAAAATCCCGATGGGAAGCCAGTACATCCCCGCTTGTCTTTCATCGACCGATTCGACGCAGTGCCCGACGTCTCGTTCCCGAATCTACAAGGTAACGCAGCAAATCCGTTAACCCGAGGGGTACCGGTGCGACGGCTCTCCACACCGGATGGGGAGCTGTGGGTCACGACCGTCTTCGATCTGATGATGGCGCATATGGGAATAAGCCGCGGGTTAAAAGGCAATTATCCGACAGACTACGATGACGTCGAGGCTTATACACCGGCTTGGCAAGAGCGCATAACGGGGGTAGACCGCGCGCTGGCAATCCGTGTGGCCCGCGAATTTGCCGAAAACGCCGCGAAAACCAAAGGCCGATCGATGATTGCCTTGGGTGCCGGCACGAATCACTGGTACCACAGTGACCTAATTTATCGTACCATCATCAATTTGGTCATGTTAACGGGTAGCCAAGGTGTCAATGGGGGCGGCTGGGCCCATTACGTGGGCCAAGAAAAAGTGCGGCCTCTCGAAGGCTGGTCAACTCTGGCGTTTGGTTTGGATTGGATGCGTCCACCGCGCCAACATGCCGGGACCGCCTTCTTTTATTTTGCAACCGACCAATTTCGGTATGAAGAGCCCACAGTGCAACTCCCCGGGGTGCCGACTTCAGGCCGATTTCGAGATGCCCATCCTGCCGATATGGCGGCTTTGGCGTCGCGCCTAGGGTGGCTTCCGGCCTATCCGCAATGGACCCAAAATTCGCTGGACGTGGTCCAAGCTGCTAAAAAGGCGGGAGCTGCCAAAGACGCCGACGTGGTACAATTTGTCGCCGATCAACTGGTTCGAGGCGAACTGGCGGGGGCCGTGGAAAAGCCGGGTGATCCCCGCAAGTTTCGCGGATTGTTATTTGTTTGGCG
>JAKADJ010000355.1 GCA_021820645.1 Bacillota bacterium | reverse complement strand
TCCATACGCCGCATCCACATCCCGACCCGAAAACTGGCTTGCTCCACTAAGGCGGTCGTCGAACGTACGGCTTCTTTGGGGGTTCGGGGACGATCCAACCAGGGGTAAATCCCCCATACGTTACGATCGTATAAGAATTCGTAGCCGTTGCCAATGGCTTCGGTTAACACGATTACGGGGCGATCAACCTTCTGGGCACACCGTGCGACCTCTCCGGCAACCCCGTGTCGACTCATCTTATCGACGTGCTCATCCAGCGTCACGACCCAATCACAGGAGGCCGCACGCTGCTCTAGATGCAATAACTGCGCCACCGTGGCGACTCCGGGGCCCAATTGGGCCCCTAAAAATCCCAAGGCTAGCCCTAACGCGCCACCAGCGCCAGCTCCTGGCGACGCAGTCAGAGGCATCGAAACATGGGTTTCCAAAATTTCTCCATAGCGCTGCATTGCCGCATCAACCAGCGGGATGCGAAATTCGGGAACCCCCTTTTCCATGCCGAATTGAATAGTGGCACCGGAATCCCCGGATGCCGGATAAGGCTGGGGGTAGAGACCAAACATCGGAATGCTTGGCGGAGTTAAGTCCTGAAAGTCTATGCGGGCCAGCCTCTCGAGTCCTGCCGTGCCTGGGGCAATTAAGTTATCTTGGTCATCATAAAAACGTACGTGAAAAGCCTCTAATAGCCCGATCCCCCCGTCGTTAACAATGGTATCCCCCATGGTCACGTAACAAAATTCGGGTTGATAGCGAATAACTTGTTGCAAAAGTTCGCCAAGCGCCCGACTACTGGCACGCGTTGCATCACGATGCGGGGTTTTCAAGCCGAGCCCAATCACCTCGGCCGCGTCGATCCAAGCAATGCGGCCAGGCAACATGGCCCACCTTGCTTCGGTCGGGCGACCAAACGGGCCTAACACCTGTTCGCGACGCACCCGCCCGCCAAGGGCCCGTACCACGATGTCCATCGACCCCAGTCCAGCGCTCGGTAACGGCATCAGCGTCACTTCTAAAGACGGTACGGCTCGTTTGAGACCGCGAGCAATCGCATCGGCTAATGCCGAGGCTTTAACCATGGTTCTAAATTTTCCGGGCGCAACTAATACATGCATCGGCAAATTTCCCTCGGTTTCCCATAACACATCCAGGGAAGGCGTATACCCCCCTAGCCGATCCGACATAAATCTCTTGGGCCTAGCATAACACATCGACGGGGCACTTCTGGGGTTGGGAAATACGGGGTCTACGGTCTGCATACGCCAGCATTAATAAAACGAGTCAGTCCCATCCCAGCATAGAAATACGCCGCCCGATAACGAGGGTATTTTTCGTCGTTGCTCCGCCCACGGTCGACGGATCATCAGTCGACGACGGGCGTTGCATGTGGTTATATCAAGAAGAGGTGGCTCATGTCCTATCATTTCCAGCCAATGTCCTTAGACCATACCCGTGCCATTGTGCAATGGCGTTATCCAGGCGAATACGCATTTTACGACCTCGACGCGGATCCCGAAGATCTTCGCGAGTTTCTAGAATACGAGGCGCGGGAACCACATACCAAATTCGCGGTCACGGATGATTCCGGGGCTCTCGTGGGTTATTTCGAATTCAAGCGTCAACGGTGTATCAACGGGCAGGATTTTCAATCACCAAGACCTTTATGCAACCCACCAACGGCGATCTGTTTGAATTTGTCGAAATGGAATGTGATATAGCAACGGAAAAGGGGGGCACCAAATGCTAGTTCATGCAGTCGCTGGTCAATTTCCCGTCACCTTATCTACCGCAGAAAATCTACGACACATCCACCGCGTCGTGGAACAATGCGAGCCCGACGACTTGGTCGTATTGCCGGAAGGATCGCTGTCGGGGTACTCCGACGACATTCGCTTCCTGGACCAGATAAATCCAAGTGAAATCGAGCGCAATCTGGACCGTCTAAGTCAATTAGTCGTGACCCACCGGATCCACCTTTTTGTGGGGGTTTGTCGGCCCGACCGCATGGGCTGGCGTAACCAGGCCGTCTATTTGGGTCCTCAAGGTGAGGTAGAGACCTATAACAAAGTCAATTTAGCGTGGCATGAGCGTGGCCATATGGTACCGGGCGATCGGCTCCCTGTTCTCCACCTAAACACGCAACGGGGGGTATTGCGCGTCGGGGTGCAACTTTGCCGGGAGATCCGTTATCCCGGCCAATGGCACGCCTTGGCACAAGCCGGTGCCGAGGTGTTCGTGTATCTGACCCACACCATTGACCAGAGCGCGAACCGACCGGTATGGCGAAGCCACCTGGTGAGCCGCGCCGCGGAAAATCAACGCTTTGTGGTGGCCGCTAACGCCGCTCATGAAGCATCAGGGTGTCCCACCGGAATCATCCATCCCAATGGCTCCGTGCTAGCTGAGGCCTCACCAAGTAGCTCCGAAAGCTTAAGGCAGACACTCGACACCGACGCCGTATCCAACTGGTACTTAAGTCAGACCCGCCAAGACTTGCCACACCAGACTCCGTAGGCTCGGCTCTATGGCTACCCGGTGTCCCGGGGCCCTTGTCCTTTACTTCGCTTCTAAGTCACGTTTAAATCCGTCTCGGGGGGGTGAGAACATATCCACCGCGACGGCTCCTTCGGGTCCGGCCTCGGCTGCATGGGGCACACCGCCGGGAATCGAGACCACGTCTCCCACTTCCATCCACTGGGACTGATCTCCCACGGTGAAAAATAGACACCCTTGCAACACCAGGCTCAGTTGCTCCTGCTGATGCTGATGGAGCGGTGCCACGGAATTTGGAGCAAAGGTTACATAACTGGCCATCAGGCTTTGTCCCCAAAATGGCTTCAGGAGAACACCGGGTGCCGCCTCTAATCCCGATAGGTCCTCCATATGCTTAAACTCAGGTGGATAGGGATAGGTGCCATCCCATTCGGTCCGGTCCTTAAAATAGTTGCGATCGATGGACAATCCGATGACCTCCTCACAAATACTTAGCCATACCACCGTCGACATCCAAGACCACGCCCGTCAAGTAGGACGCGGGATGGGACAGTAAAAAGGCTACTGCGGCCGCGGCTTCTTCAGGACGCCCAAAGCGCCCCAGTGGCACCCCAAACCGTTCCACCATGTCCTTGAAGTATTGCTCGGAACGGCCCTCCCATTGTCCGGAGTACACAAAGCCAATACTTACCGCATTCACCCGAATTCCGCGAACCGCCACTTCTTTGGCCAAGGTCTTCGTGAACGCGGTGCACGAGGCGCGATTGACACTGGAAGCGAAGAACCGGGGATCCGGCTCTTTTCCGAACACCGCCGACAAATTCACGATGCGTCCGCCGGCGGCCATGTTTTCCAGAACGCGGCGTGACATCCGTACCTGAGCCAACAGCTTCACA
>JAKADJ010000354.1 GCA_021820645.1 Bacillota bacterium | reverse complement strand
ATTGGGCTTTTCCACCGTGACCATTCCTTTGTATATCGATGTGTGATGCCCTCTGCCCATCATGCTCCCGGGCCTTCGGTTGGCCGAGCTACTCTATACGAACCAACCCGGGGTGGTGCAAATCGAGATAGATGCTTTCGTGCCATGGATGGGCATATGACTGGACAAGCCGCCCAGATCCCCATATCGTTAGGACTAGGGTGAGACTATGCGTATCGGGTTCATTTTACCGTATTTTAGTGAAAAGCCCATCGGGGGCTATAAAGTGGTATATGAATATGCCTCGCGGCTATCTGGCCGGGGCCATCAGGTCACGGTCATTCATCCGTGGCACCTTAAAAAACTTAATGGCCTGGAACTTGTCAAAGCGGCCATCAGAGCTTACCAGGCCGGGAATAAATCCCGTCATCAATTTTGGTTTCAACACCTGGATGAAGTCACAATGGCGTTCGTCCCGGTGCCGTCCGCACGCTGGATCCCGGACCTTGATGCCATTATTGCCACGGGCTGGCGGACGGCGTCTTGGGTGTCCGCACTGCCTCCCCGCAAAGGTCAGAAATATTACCTGATCCAACACTACGAAACCTGGGATGGGGAGGCATCCGCGGTCGATGCCACCTGGACACTGTCACTGCACAAAATTGTGATTGCGCGGTGGCTGTATCAGCTTGGGGTCGAGAAGTTCTCCCAAGGGGAATTTATGACCTACATTCCGAATGGGATTGATCTGAACGCACTGAGGCTCGAAAACCCGATTGCCGACCGCGTACCCTATCGCGTGGGAATGCTCTATCACGAGAACCTTTGGAAAGGCACCGAGGACGGCATTGCGGCGCTTGAGGAGGTCAAACGTCGAATTCCAGAGCTCGAAGTCATGCTGTTTGGAACCTCCCCCCGTGCCGATGCGATTCCTGCTTGGATGTCATACATGAGACTGCCGAGTCCAGAGGATTTGCTGACCTTCTACAATGAAATCGCCATCTTTGTGCACCCGAGCTGGGCCGAAGGATGGCCACTCCCTCCGGCTGAAGCCATGGCGTGTGGGGCCGCACTCGCCGCCGCCGCGAATCAGGGGGTGCAAGATTATGCGGAAGGAGATGTTACGGCGCTACTGAGTCCACCTCGAGACCCCCAGGCGTTAGCTAATAATATTGTGCGCTTAATCGATGACCAGAAACTACGGCAGCGAATCGCTAACACCGGATACGCACGGATCCGGCAGTATACCTGGGAGACCGCCGTGTCGCGCCTCGAGACGTTGTTAGAAGCAAAGATGTGACAGGTGGCGATTCCATCCACCATAAACCGATGGTGTCGGGAATGCGACCGTCATCGAACGTCGATACAGGGTCGAGAAACTTCAGACGAAGGAAGTGGATGGGTTGGATAGCGAAGCATCGAATGTTGCATTACTCCGTGACATGGTGAGCCAGCAGATTTGGTCGCCGGCCGAAAAGTCGCCTTTTCACTGGGCTATGAGCCTCATGCCCAACCTACGGGAATCGGATCCGGAACTCCGTGACACGTTGACGTATCGGATATTGGTGGAATTATTTATGGCGCACATGTTATCCGCAGAAGAAGTGGCCGTGTTACTGGACTGGGCCGTGAGTCGTGACTATCTCTTTTATCGGATTGGTGATACCGACACCGACAGTGTCTTTGCTCGGAGCTTTGGGGTCCTGATCGTCGCGGCTATCGTTGAAGTCGATGCAGCCGATCCTCGCTTGTCGCTGTCCCAAATAGGTCGAGTCATTGACGCGGTCGTTACTTATGCCCACGCCGAGGTCGATCATCGGGGGGTTGTCGAAGGCAAGGGGTGGGCCCATGCCGTGGCGCATGCGGCAGACGCCTTGGCTTCTTGTGCTCAGCATCCTTATGCTACAGCGGGCCAGCGTGGAACCATCTTGGATGCGGTGGCTCACCTTGCTGGCCTCGCCTCTCCTTTCCTTCACGGGGAAGACGACCGACTGGCGTTTGTGGTGCTGCACCTCGCCAAAGGGGATTTCAGCGATATTGAATGGGGGAGGTGGTTGGCCGGATTTCGAGTCACGACGCGTGTCAACGCCGCCCAAGACCTTCGGGCCATGAACATGGGCCACTTCTTGCGGGCCGTGCTGGTCATGGTCCATGAGGAACTACCAACGTGGGCCCACATGGACGCATTGTGGGCTCAAATACGTGGGATCCATGGATTTTATCGCTCCGGTACCCTGCCTTTGCCGTAAGTGGCGGGCGATGTGGCGTGGTAATGAGGTCCGTGTGTCCGGGGACTCCCGATTATGATGCGACCATCCTTGGGATTTAGGGAAAAATATTCTTTGCGAAAGTGTTTTATCCGGGACATGGCAGGAGAACCGGCTTTGTTGTGGAAATAGAGAGAGCATCGATCTGTCGGAACCAAAGTCGTCCCGTAGTATCGATCTAAACAACCCCAGTTGTGCAACACCATAGTGCTGGCAAATCACCTTCACGGCATCTAGTTGCAAGTCGATAGGCACCTCGTAGTTCAACCCATCCATACCGCCACCTCGATTTTCCTAACTATACGCGATCAAAAGCATCCGGCGGAACAGCCATTGTCTGGTAGGCTCAGGAATCGGTTAACCTACCGTCTTATGGACGCGTAGGGTCCCCCAAATTGGTGGACATGAGATGGAGTCGGTGCATCCTCACCCGTCCCACTCATGGCAATAGTAAGGCCCCTATTCGGCCAACCCGGCTTCATGGCCCCAACCGTCTAAGAAAACCAATCGATGCAGATCGAGGCGCTGGCCCCAGCCCACGCGTTCGAGCACCGGGATTTCGGGGAAGTGAGACGTGTAGCCAAGACTTAACAAAGCGACCGGATCGATGTGATCCGGTATGCCTAACATCTCTCGCACATCCGGTTTTTTATACATGCTGACCCAGCCCACGGCGACGCCCTCAGCACGGGCCGCGAGCCAAATGTTTTCTATGGCGCAGGCAGTCGACATCAGATCGGTTTCGGGGATCGTGTTGCGTCCCAAGACGTGAGGGCCTCCCCGCGTGGGGTCGTTGGTGACACATAACGTAACCGGGGCATCGACCAGGCCCTCGACCTTAAGCCTAAGATAATAATCACGCTTCAGATCCTGATAATGTTCGGCCGCACGAATTCGTTCCTGGTCGACGATATGTTGTAGGCGCTGTCGAAGCACGCGATCCCGGATGAGGATAAAGTTCCAGGGTTGCATGTAACCCACCGAGGGTCCAAGATGACCGGCGCTCAGGATGCGCGAGAGCACCGGGTCGGGTAGCGGATCCGGAAGAAAGGCCCGAATGTCGCGCCGCGCTTGGATGACCTTATACACGGCCTCACGTTCCTTATCCGAAAATCCGCTGGCGACGGGTTTTTCTGCCGGAGATCGG
>JAKADJ010000353.1 GCA_021820645.1 Bacillota bacterium | reverse complement strand
GGTAATGGAAGCGGCTCTGGGAGGTGGCGTTTCACGCTCGTTAAATCTCGACGCGCATGGGAAGTCCTGGGGTAATCTCATGCTGAGGCTCCTCGTCACTGCACCGCCCGACTGGACCCCATATTGGCCGGTACTATATCCCCCATCTCGGGAGGTGGAATGATGAAAAAGGCCCAGGATCCAAACCCGATTCTCTGGGAGCCGTCCGAATCCTTTAAAGATACGGCCGAGATCACCCGTTTCATGCACTGGCTTGCGCCGCGATACGGACCCTTTAAGACCTATGCAGATCTCTGGACCTGGTCGGTATCGGATCTCGAGGGATTTTGGGGCGCGGTCTTCGAATATTTCCTAGGATACAAAACGGATACCGTGTTGGTCCGTCGTGTAATGCCCGGAGCCGAGTGGTTCCCCCACACCCGGCTCAATTTTGCCGAGGAAATCCTACGCCGAGCGCGACGCGAGACCTACGCCGTCTATTTTGCCAATGAAGAAGGCCTACAGGCCCGCTATACCTACCGCGAGCTTCACGCCAAGGTGGCAGGAGTTGCGGCCACATTAAAAAGTTGGGGCATTAAGCCTGGCGACCGCGTCGCCGCCTATCTCCCCAACATTCCCGAGACCTTGGTCGCCTTTCTGGCCACGGCCAGCATCGGTGCCGTGTGGTCGGTCTGCTCCCCCGATTTTGGTAGTCCTAGTGTCGTGGATCGATTTCAACAAATTGCACCGCGCGTGCTTTTTGTGGTGGATGGTTATCCCTATAACGGGAAGCGGTTTGACCGAAGGCCCATCGCGCACACCCTCGTCGAGGCATTGCCCAGTATTGAGCATATCGTCACGGTTCCTTATCTGGCCCCCGAAGAAGCCTGGGGTTTCGACCACCCCGGGGTTGCGGCATGGGACACCCTCATGGCGAGTGCCTCCGAAGGCGAGATACACTTCGAGCCTTTGCCATTCCAACACCCCTTGTGGATCCTCTATTCTTCCGGCACCACGGGTCTTCCCAAACCTATCGTGCACGGTCATGGGGGCATGCTTTTAACCCACCTGGTGAACGCGGTGTTTCACCTCGATCTGGGATCCCAGGACCAATTCTTTTGGTTTAGCACTACAGGTTGGATGATGTGGAACGTGGTGATTTCTGGTCTTTTATCCGGTAGTGGCATCCTCCTTTACGACGGCAGCCCTTCCTATCCTACCCTCAACCATTTGTGGGACTTATGCGAAGCGCTTCCGATCACGGTATTTGGCACCAGTGCGGCGTACGTCCATGGACTCATGAAAGCCGGGTTCAATCCCGGCCAATCACGCGACTTGTCATCATTACGGACGATAGCCACCACCGGCTCTCCGTTAAATCCCGAAGCCTACGATTGGGTGTATCGGGCGATTAAATCCGACGTGCAGCTCGCACCGGCCAGCGGCGGTACCGATGTTTGCTCTCCGTTTGTCGGAGGGGTCCCCCTATTGCCCGTGCGTCGTGGTGAGATGCAGTGCCGAATCTTAGGGACCAAGGTAGAGGCTTACGATGAAAACGGGGAGTCTCTACTCAATACCGTTGGGGAACTCGTGATTACGGAGCCGATGCCCGCCATGCCTTTATTCTTTTGGGGCGATGACACGCATCATACCCGTTATCACCAGAGTTATTTTTCAAAGTATCCCGGGGTCTGGACCCACGGTGATTGGATCCGGATCACAGACGACGGAGGAGTCATCATCTTAGGACGATCCGATTCCACATTGAATCTTTACGGTGTACGGATGGGCTCGGCAGAGATTTATCGGGCGGTGGATCAAGTGGCTCAGGTAGAAGAGTCTTTGGTCGTCGAGTTTTCCCGTAAACCTGGGGCGTCGTATATGCCACTTTTCGTCAAACTAATGCCAGGAACAGCGTGGTCCATCTCCCTCGAAGAAGCCATACGCGATATGATTAAAACGACACTGTCCCCACGCCATCTACCAAACGCCATCATACCGGTTACCGATATTCCTAAAACCTTAAACGGCAAGAAGCTGGAAATTCCGATTAAGCGGATTCTCATGGGCGAGCCCCCGGGGACCGTGGTCAATGTCGATGCCATGATGAACCCAGAAAGTCTCAGGGAGTATATTGCGTATAGCCAATCTCTTTGACACTACGTTCCCCCCCAATAATGGCTCCCTACAAAAATGTCGGGTCTTGGTGAAAAATTGCCGAACCATCGAGGTCCTGTCAATGGTAACCTTAAATTAATCCAATGCCGGTGCCCCGAAACACAAGGCACAGCATGCTATACTAACCACGAAAGGGCGTTCATTACATGGAAGGAGAGCATTCTATGGCAGACCAACCACCGATGCCTCCCACCACCGAAGATGTCCCGAATCATTGGGGATTTCACCTTCTCCAAGGCATTAATCGGCTCGGCGACAAGGTGGATGACATGCGTCGCAAACAAGAATGGTCCACAGACGCCCTCCGGCACGAGATGGGCGGGCTACGCGAGGAAGTCCACCAAGAAATCGGCGGAGTGCGAGAAGAACTTCGGCACGAGATGGGAGGACTCCGTCACGAACTGGGTCAAGACCTCATCGGGGTACGAGAAGAACTTCGGCACGAAATTGACGGGGTGCGGCACGAGATGGGTGGGCTACGCCAGGAAGTCCACCAAGAAATCGGCGGAGTGCGAGAAGAATTCCGGCACGAGATGGGCGGACTCCGTCACGAACTGGGTCAAGACCTCATCGGGGTGCGAGAAGAACTTCGGCACGAAATTGACGGAGTGCGGCACGAGATGGGCGGGTTACGCCAGGAAGTCCACCAGGAAATCGGCGGGGTCCACCAGGAGGTTCATTCCCTGGACACCAAGTTGGATCGTAAGTTAACCACACTGCAATACTGGTACTGGAGCACTCTTGTCGTGATCGTCGTGGGGTTTGGATCGATATTATTTACGCGGCCATAAGAACAGCGGCTGCCGAAAGTCCTCGCGTTAGGACCTTTTCATGCCAGCCACATCTCACCATATTTGCGCGTCAAACCATAATCACGAACATTCGCGATGGTACGGGCCGAGCGTAGCAGTAGAATGTCTCGCGCTTTTGCGGTTAGTGAGACTTAGGCATCAACAAAATGATTGCGATTAAGACCGCTGGGCATTTGCCAAACTGGACCGTAACACCGAAATTGGTTGGCGGAAGGCCCGAGCGATCGATAACCTCCTTATTCCTATCCAACCGAACATTTTATAACACATCTTTCTCTGAACCATCAAAGTCCTTGGTTGACAAGTATAACTATAAAAGGCGCGGATCAAATCCCTTCATTCGTGATAGTGTGCTGAAAATATCAACATGCATCGGGAAATTAGTCCTGACGTTAAGCTTCTTAATATCGTTGACAAATCTGACAA
>JAKADJ010000352.1 GCA_021820645.1 Bacillota bacterium | reverse complement strand
ACGTTTCAGCAAACCACCAATACGGATCGAGACGAATCCACTGACCAGTCGTCCGCCGAGCCCAATGGACGGTGGTGGCATAAATTTCCGGACCATTGCCATCGCCCACAGAGACTTGAAATCCCACCACATCTAATGGCTCCGGAGTCGCATAGACTCTCGTCAGAGCTGGCATGGAAGCTATGACGGTACTCTCCGCGGCCAGTTGATCGGCAACCAAGTACAGAGGACTATCGCGGTCAATATCGCCGGAACCCATCGTTGCCGGCTTCATGTCCCCGTCGCGCCCCTTCAAGGCATCACGCACCGCCCTTGGGATACGCCCCACTTCCCAGTGACCCATGCTATCGGACAGCGCAATGCCGTGTGTCCTGAATACCTCTTGCGTGAAGTCGCTGTAGACTCGGTCGGGAAGATGACTCGCGATCAACCGAAATTGTTCGGTGCGCAACTGCGGCAAGTCCACCGCATCACTGTCTAATCGCTCTCGGTCCGCCAATTCCAATAAGCGCTGGTGTTCCTCCGACAAGGTGCGGTCTAGTCCGGCAACGATCTCGTCTAACGATTGCCGTCCCATAATACAATCTTCCATGATGGCGGCAAGCGACCCCCAGCGCCCTTCCAAAATATCACCGAGAAAATTGTAGACCAATTCCGCCCCCAAATCTTGGGCCATTTGCTCCATTTTCTGCAAGAGATGCTGCAGCACATCCCCTTCTCGGGTGTTGGCCGCCACCATATTAAACACCAAGACTTCACGCGTTTGCCCGATGCGATGAATGCGCCCCATCCTTTGCTCCAAGCGATTGGGATTCCAAGGAATGTCGTAATTAATCATCTGTCGACAAAATTGCAGGTTGATGGATTCGCCCCCGCATCGGTTGCCAACATCACCACGGCGTGATCCCGGAAAAATTCCACTTGTTGATGGCGCTGTTCCATCGATTGCTCACCCACGATCGTCGCAATAGCGTCGCTCCCGAGCCGCTCTTCGAGACGACGCACCAGATACCGTAGGGTATCGCGGGCCTCCGTAAAGATTAAGAGTTTTTCTCCCCGGGCCAATAACCCCGATTCCCCAAACAGCGTCGTTTCCAGTTCCTGATATTTTCGTTCGATCCCGCGACTCTGCACGTCTGTGGCTAGGGAGATCAAACGATCCAACTGAAATATTTCATCCTGCAGCGCTTCGGTATCAATTTCCGCGATAGCGCCCACGACCTCATCATCGTCAAGGTTTTCCTCATCGATGTTCGCATCGTCTGGGTCTGTCAAAGATGCCCACTGCGCTTGCCACTGACTGCGCTCCTCCAATGTTTGCGTGAGCAAGGCGCCTAAGCGTTCACGACGTCGCACCAGCGACAAGGTAATCGCCTCGAGTGAGGAACCCAACCGGCGTTGCAGCAACATCATCGCAAAAGCCGTCCCCCCGTTATTCTTTTTCTGCGCTTGATTGAAGTGCTCCTGCACATACTGCGTAACCGCTCCGTACAACGCGAGCTCTTCTGGGGTCAGGTCAAAGGCAATCGTCTTGGTGGTCCGCGGTGGAAAAATGGGCGTCCCGTCAAAATTCACCATGGATTCTTTGAGGCGACGGATGATATACGGATTGGCGCGTTCGCGCATCACTTGCTCGGGATCGACCTCCTGAAAGACATCCGGATCGATGAGTCGCATCAAATGGCGGAAATTTTCCGGATCGCCTTTATGCGGGGGGGCGGTTAATAGAAGACACTGGGGCACATCGGGCAAAAGTGCCTCGCCCAAGCGGTAGATTTGGGTGCGCGCGACCTTTTGAACCTTCTTTCCCTGTGTATAGGCCGCCATTTTGTGCGCCTCATCGACGATCACCAAGTCCCAGTCGACCGCCGTGGCCAAGGCCTTCACCTCCGGGCGGGCGACCCAATAGATCGATGCCAAACAACGGGAGGTCTCGGTAAAGGGGTTGCCATGGCCATCCCACATATTGCGATTAATAATCCGAAAGGACTCCCCGAATTTCTCCTGTAATTCGTTTTGCCACTGGGTCAACACCAGTGGCGGCACCAAGATGAGGACACGGTCAGCCAGTCCACGAACACGCAGTTCCCGAATCAGCATCCCCGCCATGATGGTTTTCCCGGCGCCCGGATCGTCGGCGAGGAGAAACCGCACCAAGGGGGTCTGCAGCATCCGTCCGTACACCGCTTCGACCTGATGGGGTAGTGGGAGAACCTGACGATTGCCCCGTGATCGCGCCGCCGAGAATCGGCGGTCCGCATCAAGAATCATCCCTTGAACGGCTTGCACCAGGCACTCGACCTGCGGTGGCCCGCCATCCGTCCCCAAATCCCCCTGCAATCGACGCACAGTATTGAGTTGATAGGTGTCAAGGACCGATTCGAAATAGGTCCGCGATGTCCGCCCGAGCGCCTCCACAATGTAGTACGTCTCATCCATCGCCTCGCAGCGTTTAATTTCTACGGGCTCGGGCCAAAAGCTCCCCTCCACCCACTCACCCACGGTGAACATCGCGTCTCTCCTTTACGACTCGGTAAATATCCGCAATTCCACAGGAACGGTCAAATACACGGACGCGGTCCCTTCGGTCACGTCGACGAGACGAAGTTCCCCCCGACCACCCGGGGGGTAGACTGCTTCATGAATGGCCAGCGTCACGTCGTAATAGCGGTCCAAAACATCACCCGTTGCTCCACACACCAACGTGGGGGCATTCGAGATGCGTTGGCCCTGCCAATAGAGGGCCACTTGAATATTTCTCGGCGGTCTTTGGGGCGAGACGCGTTGTTTTTGAAAGAGTTTGACCCGAAATGCATAGGTCGTCACGATGCGTTCTTCCGTCACGACTTCCACATCCACCGGTCCACTGTCCATGGCGTCGCGGGCAAGTCGGGGCCCATACTCGCTCACGGGCACGACCACCTCTTGCGGCATGGGACCTCCATGCACGAACCGCGTCCCGCCGCCGGCCCCTCCAAAGCGGCTGAGCCCTTGAGGTATGACCGCTTCCCATCCCGTTAAGCCCAGATAGGACAAGTCCCACGTTTTGGTGCCCGGGGGAGCTGTCAGGTCCCGTCCCAGCTTAAATCGGTGGTTCCCATCCACCACCGTTCCGCCCACGGGCTCGACCTTGTTCCACGCGGACACCTCCTGGGCTTGGTAGAGAAACCCGTGATCGGCCGTGATCACGATCCGGGCCGCCTGATACGATCGCGCTAACTTCTCCACGGTGCCCTCGAGCTGCTGCAAGGCCAACTCCACGCCCTCAAAGGTGCGTCCCTCCGTCGTGGCTTTATCGCCCATGGCATCAATGACATTATGGTAAAGATAAATCACCCTAAGACCTCGCACCCGATCTAACCCGTCTTTCACGGGCATGGCCATGAGGTCGTCAAGATTC
>JAKADJ010000351.1 GCA_021820645.1 Bacillota bacterium | reverse complement strand
CATGATCATTCACGATAACTGTCACGGTCAGGATAAGGCCGGGCTCATGCCTAGGGATTAGGGTTTGAACGGTGTATTGGAAAAAGGGGGTGGGTATGGTGTCTTTTCAGGTGAAAGGCCCATTTAAGATTCCACGGAAGGCGGATTCGCCACACGTGGAAGCCAACAGGAATTTGGGCGACTTCTGGCAAGAAACAAAAGTAGGAGAACGGATAGGATGTTACGCCTTCGGTACGCGCACAAGCAAAGGATTGATTAAGATTTGGTACGTCGGGAAGACCACCAATGGATTTGAGCAGGAATGCTTTCAGCCACACAAGCGAGAGATATACAACGATGTATTAGCCAGACACAACCATCATGGGACGCCGGTCATGTTTTTTATCCTGCCAGCGCAGACAAATGGACAGCCACCTGTTGCCGCTATCGCAGATCTTGAGATTTACTTAATACAAACAGCAAAAGCAGCGAATCCAGAAAGCAAAAACCAGAAGCATGCCAAAAGACCGCAATGGGTCGTTCGTGGCGTCACCAGGGCTGTGGGGCAGGGGGAGGTGACAAAGGCGATTAGCAACTTTCGGCGCGCTCTTCGCCTGAAGCCACCAGTGGCCAAGGAGTGATGACTGGCGAGCGATATGGTGCAACGATGCGGTATTGCGCTCAGTGGGCATAAGCCTAGTCTTCCCTCATGACTAGGGTTCAACCTGAGGCTTGTCCGGGGTGTGTCGCAGCGCAAGCATCGGTCCTTCCCCTTGCGCGTAGATCTGGCGGGCGCGATCGGGGGATCCGACCAGGATCGGCGGACGGGGGGACGGCAATCCGCGCCGCTGATGATCGGCGTCCGTCAAACCTATCAGGCATCTCGGATACGAGGCCGGTGGATGGTTCACATATCCCCTGTACCGGGTCACGAAGTCCTTTTGCACGAACGGCCATTCGTCGATGGTCGACTTCTGGCAAAGCGTGACCCACCCACCCATCTCCGCAATGACGAGATGGATAAGGGGGTCATCGAACACCACGGACATATAGGGGCCACGCGTCCGCACGGTCCGGTCGACATCCGTCCAGGCGATCAGTGCGCGGGAATCGCCGCTCCCCTCGATCGCCTTTACGACATCAGCGGGCTTGGGAATAAATTGGCCGGTGTCGGCATTGCGGATGTGGCGCGAAAGCGCACCGCTCACGTCGGCAAGATCGAAGTTTTTGAGAGCTTCCCACCAAATGCGCTTCACGCCATCCGGGCACTCTTTGCCGTACAGGGCGTAGGTGTCGGCGAGGATTACGCAGAACTTTTGCAGGTCAGTGTTTTTCACGACAGTCTCCCTCGATGATAGCCATCATGTCGGCGGCCCATGCCAGGCCGGACGCTCGGTTTTTTTCGCAGAGGTCAGGTTTGCCCCCGCGCGCATTGGTTTTTAAGGGGAACAGCCCTGTCCAGCCCTGGGCAATTGATTGCTCGACCACCTGGGCCTGCAATGGCCCGTACTTTGCCATGGCGCGCTGTGCAGCCTCCACGGACACAGTTTTGAGTGGCCGCCTGATTTCCAAGCGGTACGCTTGCCATCGGTTCCATGCCTCAAGGTCGAGACCATGGGGATAGGAAACGGGCGCGCGCACGCGTTCTTTTTTTCTCACCAGTTCCAGTTCCAGTTCCAGTTCCAGTTCCGGTTCCAGTTCCAGTTCCGGTTCCAGTTCCGGTTCCAGTTCCGGTTCCAGTTCCGGTTCCAGTTCCGGTTCCAGTTCCGGTTCCAGTTCCGGTTCCAGTTCCAGTTCCAGTTCCGGTTCCGGTATCGTAACGGTATGGTTACTAACGAGTTTGTCGCCTGTTACCGCTCCCGTTTCCAACGGGTTAGTAGCAAGCGTGTAACGCGTTACATCACCGCTCCCGCCCGCGCCATTCTTTCGCGCCCGGTAGTCGGCGACGCGCTTGGCTCTCTTTTCGCGCTGATTGAGCATCTCAGTGACCCGTTCGGTCAGAACGGGGTGGAACAGGCGGCCGTCGATTTCCCTCCAGCCACGCAAGAGGATCCCACGATGTTTGGCAAATAGTTTCGGACGCATCCCTATGCGGGCCGCAATAAGCGCATCTTCGGGAGGCAATGTCCCACATGGCTCTTGCTCCCATGCAACCATCCAGAGCATGAGGAGCCAGGGGCGCACGTCCAGGGGGGCCAAGGTCCAGGTATCGGACCGCCGGATGCGCTCATAGTCCAGTTCGAATCGCCAGCCTTTGGCCCGCGTATCCAAGGGGTAGGGAAATGGGCTTGATTTTTTTGCGGATTTGTCTATATTCATGTCTAGGCGCCTCAATCGCCTTGATGTACCGAAGCCCCCACCATCGGGGCTTTTTTTTGCCTGTCAAGTAGTCTAGCCCATTCTCATCAAAAAGCAACCGCCCGTCCTTCCATTATCTAGTGTGTGTTAAGTAGTCCCGGAAAGCACACACACTAGAACGGTAGGTCGACCTGTGTTTGCGGGGGCGCCGGTAGCGCCTTCCGGTTCGGTGGCCGCCCCCGGCGCGACCGGGGCCGCCGTTGTATATATGAGGTTGTTGCAACTGGTGCGGGCAGGAAGGTCTTCTGCGCCACGGCCCCGGAAACGCGTTTCAGGAAACTAGCAATCGTATTTTTGATTTGTCGCGGGGACATTCCCAGCGCACCAGCCGCCTCCCCGATGTCCATGCCTGCCGCCAATGCGGCCAGTACGTCGGTCCCGGGCTCGGATGGAAAGAGCCTCCATAACTGCTGATACCGTGCGGCGGTCAGCCCCCGCACGATGGGCTCGCGCGGATCGGTCCGCGTCTCGTCGCCAAGCTCGTGCTCCCATCCGGCCCCGTAGACGTCATCCAGAAAAAGCGTGTTCCGTGCCATGTCATATCCTCCGTTTTGCCTATGAATAAAGGCTAGATCATCTCGCACGGAATGCCACAACCATTCCAACAGCGTGCGTGTTAATGCGGTACGCTTAACACACGAGAGAACGGACACCGCATGTTTTATAGGGTTTTCGTGTGTATACTGTTCGTCGGATTGTTGAGATCGGCGTCTTGTTGGGGGTATTGTCGGGGTGGTTGATGGCTCGGGTTGCGCGACCATGAGATTTCCCGCGCGATGGTCTTTCGGGCTTTAATAGGGCTTTTCCGTGCGACAATCCCGCGACAATTTTGTCGCCGTTGGTGCCCTTTTGTGTCCTCTTACGTCCTTAAAATGGCGCAACGATGGCGGGAGTAATACGAAGAACATCAGCGGGTTAGAGCGCTAACCTATTGACCCGGCAGGAATTCGTAAAAATGGCATTTGGCGACTGTTAATCACCGGGTCGGAGGTTCAAGTCCTTCCCGGGGAGCCAATAAATCAACGACTTACACAGCGTTCCCCTCACTAAACACCCTCCCGTTT
>JAKADJ010000350.1 GCA_021820645.1 Bacillota bacterium | reverse complement strand
GGTTATTGATAAGGGTGCGGAACAGGCCATGATGGAACTCATTGATGAGGCCAAAGAGGCAGGGGATACCCTTGGTGGCACCTTTGAAGTGGTGGCCTTTGGGCTACCCGTGGGACTTGGTAGCTATGTGCAGTGGGATCGTAGGCTAGAGGCGGATTTGGGGCGTGCTTTGCTATCGATTCCGGCAATGAAAGCGGTCGAGGTCGGTACGGGTTTTCAACAGTCTAATCTGTCTGGGTCCGAGGTCCATGACGCCATCTGGTGGGACCAGGGGGCAGGCTTTAGTCGACGCAGCAATCGCGCTGGAGGCTTGGAGGGCGGTATCACCACGGGTATGCCACTTACTGTAAGGGTGGGAATGAAACCGCTTTCGACTCTGACATCCCCCCTAGGATCTTTTGATATCGAGTCAAAAGAACCTTTCTTGGCTCAAGTTGAACGGTCTGATGTCACGGCGGTGCCAGCCGCGGTGACAATTGGGGAGGCGATGGTGCTACATGTCTTAGCGGGCGCCATGCTCGACAAGTTTGGCGGCGACAGCCTGGCGGAGATTCAAGAACGAGTCACCGCGTGGGGCTCCCGCGTGCGTCAGTATTAAGGCGCCGTTTTGATAGTGCTCGTGGGAATGATGGGAGCCGGGAAATCTACGGTGGGACCCTTGCTAGCCGAGCGATTGGCGTGGAGATTTATCGACCTCGACGATCGGGTTGCCGAACACCTAGGGTTATCGATCCCGGAAATTTTTGAACGGCAAGGTGAGGAGCACTTTCGAGTCTATGAACACCAGATTCTTCAGGAATGTCTTGAGGGACCCCGAGAATCGATTTTGTCTCTTGGGGGAGGGGCCTTGGATCGTGAGGAGAATCGCGAGCTACTTCGAGGGCATCACCTGATCTGGTTAGACGCTCCACCGGAGCTCTTATATGCACGGGCGGATGCTGCGGGCCGCCCATTGGCACAACAAGGCAAAAATGCGTTCTTGGGACGCTACCTGCGACGCGCGCCGTTATATCGCGAACTGGCTCGGTATCGCATCGATGTGACGGGGAAAACTCCAGACGACGTGGTGGACCAAATTATGGCAAGGGATGAAGCGTAGAAGTCCAAAAAGGGGTGGCGAGTATGCGCCAACTGTGGCAGATTCAAAAAACCTCCGAGCGGGTGGGTGAAGTCGTGTGCGAACCCGGATTGATGACCCGGGGCGCTCTAACCGAAGCGGTTACCGGAGCCCGGCAGGTTCTTTTAGTCCATGACCCGATGGTGGCCGAGTATGCCCGGATCTTTTCCGACCGGTTGCGCCGCGAGGGCCGGTCGGTAGTGACCAAGTCTTGGACCATGGACGAGCAAGGAAAAAACCTGAAGACTCTAAGCCGTATTTACGCCTGGTTCGGGGAAAATTTGGTGCGTCGAGATTCCCTCGTGGTGGCCATGGGGGGTGGGGTGTTGACGGACACTGTGGGCTTCGCGGCAGCGACATATCTTCGGGGCATCGCATGGGTTGCGGTCCCCACCACCTTATTGGGTCAGGTCGATGCAGCTATTGGGGGAAAGGTAGCTATTAACCTCCCTCACGGAAAAAACTTAGCCGGCGCATTTCATCTGCCGGCGACCGTGTACGTGGATCCCGATATCTTAAAGACCCTGCCTTTAATACAGTGGCAAGCTGGCGTCGGGGAGGTAATGAAAACGGCCCTCATCGCTGGTGGGGCCTTATACAAGCAATTAAACGGATCCGTGGTGCGATTTGGGGATCCGATTTGGCCAGAACTTATCGCACACACCATACGCTATAAGGTGGAGATTGTGAACCAAGACTTGGAAGAATCGGGACCGCGCTTGTATCTAAATTTTGGGCATACCACGGCACACGGGTTGGAGCAGGCGCTTGGTTATGGAACCCTTACCCACGGGGCCGCGGTGGGACTGGGTTGTCGGGTGGCCTTAGTGCTGTCGGAAACAATTTTGGGACTCGACCCGAAAGTTCGGACCCAGGTAGAGTCATGGATGCGTATGTGGCAGATGCCAATGACCCTATCCGGGGTGGATTGGGATCGGGTCTTGGCAGCCATCGGGCAAGACAAGAAGGCGACGTCTTACGGCCAACGGTGGATACTCTTGGAACAAATCGGGAAACCCAAGGTCCAAAAGGGAATTGATCCGACGCTAGTTCGGCGCATCCTAGCCGATGTCCTCGATACACCACTTTCGGTCTAGCAGTGCCAGAGAATAGACGGTATCATTTAGTCGGAAACGTAGTGAGAAATTGGAGCGAGTACATAGGGGAGGTCGAGGGTGAAACACACACCTTTAACGGATTGGCATCAGAAGCACGCCGGCAAGCTGGTTGAATTTGGTGGGTATGCCATGCCGATTGATTACGGTTCTATCGTCGAGGAGCACGAGGCGGTAAGATCTGGAGTGGGCATCTTCGATGTCTCGCACATGGGTGAATTTGACGTTATAGGCCCTCAAGCTGCCGAATTTTTAGACCATCTGGTAACCAACCAGGTCGCTTTGATGGCGGTGCATCAAGCCCTATATACGCCGATGTGCAACGACCAGGGCGGAACTGTCGATGACCTCTTGATCTATCGGCTCCAGGACCAGCATTTTATGCTGGTAGTCAATGCCGCTAACATCGGGAAGGACTGGACCTGGATTTCTGGCTTGGCCCAAGAATGGCACGACGTGAAGCTAACCAATCGGTCGGAAGAGATTGCGTTGCTAGCGATTCAAGGTCCGAAGGCCGCGGGCTTACTCCAAGAATTGACTGTTTACGACCTATCAACTTTGGCGTATTACCACTTCGCGCCCGCTGTAGTCGTCGCGGGGGTAACCGGCATCTTGTCGCGTACTGGTTACACGGGCGAAGACGGGTTTGAGTTTTATGTGGCCGCGAACGACGCCCCAAGAGCTTGGCAAGCGTTCGTCGACCATGGGGCCCGGCCGGTGGGATTGGGAGCCCGCGACACCTTACGTCTCGAGGCGCGGCTACCCCTTTACGGGCATGAACTGTCGGACACGATTTCCCCGTTAGCGGCAGGACTGGCTCCGTTTGTACGGCTAAAGGACAAGCCGGACTTTGTGGGCAAGAAGGCGTTGGCCGAGCAAAAGGTTCTAGGACTAGCCTCCAAAGTGGTCGGGATGACGATTTCGGGCGGGATTGCCCGCACCGGCTATGAGGTAGCCGATGCCGATGGCCAAACCGTAGGGGTCGTTACATCAGGTTCGTATTCTCCAACCCTGAAAACCCCAATTGCGTTGGCGCTAGTTCCGTTAGAACTCGCCAAAATCGGTATGCGGCTAAGTGTCAAAATCCGTGGCCGTTTGGTGCCGGCCGAGGTGGTTAAGACCCCGTTTTACAAGCGACCTTAAAATGGATAGGGAGGCAGACGCGATGAAC
>JAKADJ010000349.1 GCA_021820645.1 Bacillota bacterium | reverse complement strand
TGTGTTGGGGAGGCCTCACCACGCTGGACAATTGCGTCATCGCCTGCCGTGCGTGTAACCACAGCCGAAACAATGCCTTACCGGACCAGTTTATCGCATGGACCGGGTTTCGACCCACCCACCCCGTCATTCTACGTATCCTTAAGAATCAAGAAAAAGCGCTACAGATGGCGCAAGATGCTCTCGCACGCAAGTCGATTACCGCATGCACCAGTAAAGAAGAGGCCCAAGTATGGGTGGCGTTTCAATCGAGTCAACTCGACCGTGTGCGTCCAGCGCCCCCCAGTCTTCCGCAATCCCGATTGAAGCCCGATGCCAAGCCGTTTTTTGATGTGTTTTTACCTTGACCTCCCGCAGCCATAGCATCGACCGTCGCACGGCAGTTCGGGTACTACGGGGAACCATCGCGCTGCGATCAAGGCCGCAAACCGGCCAGAGTCATATTGTGAAATATGGGGCGCAGGCGGATCGGCGCGTTAGCCTCGCGGCCGAGATGGACCCGATTCGTTAAAAGCACCATGGCCACACCATATTGCGGATCCACCCAGAGTGAAGTGCCCGTAAATCCCGTGTGTCCCACCGCTTGGGGGGACATTAAGTCTCCGGCCGATGACAAGGGGTGCGGCTTTTGAAATCCGTATGCACGTAATTCACCCGGGATCCCCTGGGTACGAGGAAGAAGCCATGCCGCGATCGTCGGGCCCGACAGCCATCCTTGTGGGTCCAAAATGGCTTGTCCAAAACGTAGCAGGTCGGCCACCGTGCCGAAAAGACCAGCGTGTCCCGAAACCCCACCGGCCGCCCGCGCGTTCTCATCGTGGACCACCCCACACCAATAACGACCCGTCTTGGTATCGAGCTCGGTGGCCGCCATATTGCTGTGGTCCGTTGGCAAATATCCCATATGGGCAAGCCCTAAGGGACTCGCTACTTCCTTGATAAACAGTCGATCTAGAGGCAGTGCCGTTACTTGTTGGAGGATATGCCCCAAAAGAATGTAATTCAGATCCGAATAGAGGACTTGGTGCCCCGGTTCAAAAAGCCGCGAGGATTGGGAGATGACCGCCACGTGCTCCTCGGGTTTCGGATGTGCAGTGAGATCCATCCAACTGAGGAATCCCGAAGTGTGGGTTAAAAGGTGACTGAGGCGTACCTCACCAAAGTTTCCGGGTAAAAATCGGGACACGAGATCGTCCAACCGCAAGAGCCCACGTTCTAAAAGCCGCATCGTGATGGCCGTGGTCGCTACCACCTTGGTTAACGATGCCAAATCAAAGACCGTGTCGGCCATCATCGGCAATGGTGTGGGGTTGAGTTGGCGGAAGCCTTCGGCGCCAACCGCGATGATTTCGGACACCGTGGCCACCCCAAAGGCGGCTCCAGGAAGGGATCCTGTGGCCACCAGAAATTTAATGTGCTCAATAATGGCGTCGAGATTGCTTAACCGTATGACACGCGCCTCCTTAGTGTTTGACGTCCTTTACATGCGTTCTGGAAGGGAAATTCCGAGTAATTCCAACCCGGAGCCTAACACCACCAACACCGATTCGATGAGGGCCAAACGTGCTTGTCGAACCGGACCGGATTCCTCTAAAATGCGTTCTTCTCGGTAAAAGGCATGAAATGCGCTCGCCAGTTCCGTCAAGTATCGCGGAAGGTGGTGCGGTGCCCGTTCCAGCGCCGCTCGAACGATTACATCGGGATACCGGGCCAAGAGCCACAACAACTCACGTTCGTGGGAACTCTTAAGATAACCTAAATCGAGCGCTTCGTTAGGTTCACCTAAGTCTCGCCATTGTCGTAAAATCCCGTGAATTCTCGCCCCCGCGTACTGAATATAGTAGACAGGATTCTTCGAATCCCTCAATTTTGCCAGGTCTAGGTCAAAATCCATGGGGGATTCCGGTGCACGTTCTAAAAAGAAGTAACGAGCGGGATCGACCCCGGCTTCGGCAATGAGATCGTCCAGCGGGACATAACTGCCCTTGCGCTTAGACATGCGTACCAGTTCTTCTCCGCGCATGAGCCGAACCAACCCCACAATGAGAATTTCTAGCCGATCGGGCGGATAGCCTAGCGCCTCCACCACAGCACGCATGCGTCCCACGTAGCCATGATGGTCCGGGCCTAACAGATCGATCACATAGTGGTATCCGCGGTCGAACTTATCCGCATGATACGCCGCATCCGGCACGAAATATGTCATGGCCCCGTCGGATTTAACCATCACGCGATTTTTGTCGTCCCCGAATTTTTCGGATAAAAACCAGCGCGCCCCATCTCGCGTTTCGATGAAGCCAAGATGATCCAGGCGTTGCACGATGGCCTCGGGAGCCTCGGCCCGCCGGAGCTCCTTTTCGTGATACCAGCGGTCGAACTCCACCCCGAATCCCCGTAACACCGACTCGTGTTGCTGTTGAAATTTTTTAGCCCCGTAGTCTCCCAACAGTTCAAAGCTCGCTGCATCGAGATCCTCGATCGCAATGTCCGGATGCTCCTC
Source organism: Bacillota bacterium (assembly GCA_021820645.1). The sequence continues at coordinate 905 of JAKADJ010000349.1, read as the reverse complement.
ACGCCAGGCCTTCGCCACGTCAATCACATATTCCCCGGGGTATACGTCTTCCGGCCACGTGCTCATAACATCCTGGCCTTTGAGTTCTAGGAGCCTTAAGTAAATGGCGTGCCCAAGTTTCAGCACCTGATTCCCGCCATCATTCACATAGAACTCTCGGTGCGCCACGAAACCGGCTCGGTTCATGATGCGCGCCAGGCTATCACCAATCGCGGCAGCTCGACCATTCACGACCACCATCGGTCCCACCGGATTAGCCGACACAAATTCAATGAGCGCCCGGGATCCCTGGCCGATCGAGGTTTTTCCGTAGTCTGGGCCCGCCGAGCGCACTTGGTGCACCACCTCGGCCATCCATCGCGTCTTTATCGTGAAGTTCAAAAACCCGGGTCCGGCCGCCACCACCTGCTCCACCACATCATCCGTCGGCCATTCGGCCGCCAGCGCCGAAGCCAGCGTCAAGGGCCGGATCTTGGTAAAGCGAGCCGCCTTTAAGGCCACGTTGGACACCAGGTCGCCATGTCCTTCCTCGGTAGGGCGGTCGACCTCAATATAGCTTCTTAGATGCTCAAATCCCCGAGCCGAAAGCGCTCTATCAAGGTTTTCTATGATATGGGCCTTGGCTTCGCCAAATCGTGAATCAGGCGCCATGTACATCCCCCAGTCTTGTGGTCGCCGCCTTAGTGCCCGATCGCCAAAAACGCCTCCCGAACCATCTTGGCGGCTAGCACTCCCGAACGCTGAGAAAGGTCGTGGGCAGGCATCGCTTCCACCAGATCCATACTGACCACGTTAAGAGCACTTAATTGCCTTAGGGCTGAAAGTGCCTCCTCCGAAGAAATTCCTCCCGGCTCAGGGGTTCCGGTGCCGGGCATGAAGGCGGGGTCCACCACATCAATATCTAT
>JAKADJ010000348.1 GCA_021820645.1 Bacillota bacterium | reverse complement strand
TAAATATCGGGTATCCGGATTTTCGTGTGGATTTATGGCTGGTACAATGACCTGCTAAATTTTACCTGAGTGTGGATCGATCCGATGCTCTGGGGCCAACATGGCGATGAGCTTTGCAAAGTCGGAACCCAGAGGGCGGATTGCAGTGACATCGCGTCGGACCTGGTGGGTGGGCATTCCCTGGAGCGAACGATGCGCCATCCGGTCCTGCATGACCGCCGTAAACGGTTCGGACCCATAACGGGGCGTTTCGAGTTTTTGGACACCCGCTGTATACAGCATTTTTGCTCGTAGCACTTCAAATGAATAGCCCCGGCCCAGACGTTGCATGGCGCGAATAAGATTGTTGGCCGATTCGGTATAAGCATTGGTCACCGGTTGGTCAAAATAGGCAAAGATTTCGTCATGCCAGTTGTGCATCGCTGTGGTCAGGGGCGAAAAAAACGCTTCAAGCTCCTTCGAGAGGGATTTTTCCCAGTCTTGGTATGCCCGTTCGGCTAATGCTTGAGAAGGCGCTTCATATATCGCAAAAAATGCCTCCTTGGCTTGATAGGCGTCCCCTAATAACGGAAGGTTCCTTGTCCAAGATTCCACCAATACCTGCTCCATCGGTTGGAGGTCGTGAGGGCGACGCAACAGGAGAAATCGATCATGCATCAGGGTTTTTCGTTCTTTGGCCGATAAGCTCAGTCGAAGCTGCTTGCGGACGCCATCCAATCCCGCATTGGCCATGCGGATGACATGAAACTTGTCTACCACAATGCGCGCTTGGGGAAGCGCATCCCGTACGGCTTCCCGGTAAGGGCGCCACATATCCATGGTGACCCATCGCACCGCTTGAGGTTTTGACAAATGCAACAGATAGGTCGCCACGCGATCGTACCGGCGACTAGGCAAGAGATCCAGCAAGGTTTGCTCACGAATATTGGTTAGCACACAGCGAGGTTGTCCCATCACCACTTCATCGATGCCGAGAAATTCCGGCGTCACAACGCGCCGTTGGGCATCCCAATTCGCCACGGCTTCCCCAAAGAGTACACGCACGGTCTTCTCGTCGAGCCCGACTTCCTCAGCCAATGCCGTAAAAGGACGTGATAGAACTTTTTTCGCCACGTACATCTTAAGCCGCGCCGTCACGCGATGATGTTCATCCATGCCGGGGACCTGATCCAAAAAGGTATGTCCACAGCGAGGGCACCGATAGCGTTGGCGTTGCACGACCAACCCGACGCGTTTTCCATGCATGGGAAGGTCACGAAATTCCGGGGTAAGAATCCCGTGTTTGTCGATTTTGTCGGAATGGCAAAATGGGCAAGACGTATACGATGCCAGCGTCTTTATCGTAAACCGATAATCGTGTGGGCTTTCTTCCCATTGGTCTAGGGCCCACCCTGAGAGATTTAATAGATTCATCCTTTGAGGGAGAGCCGTGCCGGCACCTCATATCACGACCAGCATGCGACGCTCCCGTTCACCTCGCTTTGGCCCTACGCCATTCTCGGGCGAGGGGACGTGGCATTACTCCACCGTGGCCTCTACCCTACGCTCTTGCACGAAATAGCGAATGGTGGGTCCCACCGCTAAGGCGGCCAGACCACACAAGATCCCAATGCGAAAAAACCCGCCGGTTGCTAAGAGCGCGGCCGAGGTGGCTGTCGCCATCGATGCTCCGAGATACATGGCCGAACTATTCAACGACAACACGGCGCCCCGGATCGAGGGGCTTAATTCAGACACCAGCGCCGTCAGTGTCGCCGTGCCGGAGCCCAGGGCGACGTTCCAGACCACCTGGGCGATAATCGCCGCGACCAGCACCCGAGTGAACAACGAGAAGCTCACGACACACACGGCCGCCACGATACTGGCCCCCATCATGACTCGGCGCCTTCCGATTTTGTCCGACCATCGGCCTCCGAGGACGTTTCCCATCATGTTGCCGAATCCGGCGACCATGATAATGAGTCCAATCTCCGCCACATTCAAATGAAAATTGTGCGTGTAATACACCCCGATGTAGGCAAACATGCCGTACAAGCCGGCCATCCATAAAAACGACGAGAGCAGGGAAAAGAAGACCGGGGTCTGGGTGAAGGCCGTACGGAACTGGCGCTGATAGACTGACCATATGGGGACCGCAGTCATCTGCGGTGGCGGGGTGGCAGTCACCGTTTTTCCCACCACCCAGATCCCGATGCCCGCCAACACGCCCACCACCCAAAAGGGGGTCCGCCAGGTCGTTCCGAAGGCTAAGAAAGATCCGAGCGGCACGCCGATCACCGAGGCACTCAATAGTGCCCCCATGACGAGCCCCATCGCCTGACCCCGTTGTTCATAAGGGACACGGTCCCCGACCAGGGCGAAGATCGTCGGCATAATGATGGCGCCGCCGAGACCAGCCAGGGCACGAAACACCAGCAGTTCCGAAAAGGTCTGTCCCCATCCGGTCAACGCGGTACTAATGCCGAAGATGAAGAGTCCACATAAAAGGACGGTCTTTCGCCCGAAGTGGTCCGAAACGGGGCCAAACAGGGGGGCTGAAAGGCCATACGCCAGGGCATACATCGTGACGAATAGCCCGCCAGCGTGAGCCGGGACATGCACCGTGGCGGTCATCGCAGGAATCAGGGTTGACACCAACATCGAATCCATGCCGACCAAAAACGCTCCCAATGCCATGATCCCTAACAAACTCTGAGCGGGCAGCCTGCGTCTTACGGGTTTTTCTTTAACCACGCTATACCCTCCATTTACAATTATTCAATTAAAGACAAGAGGAATGGGAACGGTACTGATCCCCGGTCAAACATCTCGGCGGCGGTTGCACGCACGTTGGAATGGGTTGTGGTCCACACCACACTAACCTTTCCTCCGCTCCCGGTTTATCAGCCCGGTCAGGAGAGCAATCGTTCCACACAGGATGGGCAATACAGGAAACGGCCATCGGCTCATCACCCATCCTCCGAGCCATGCTCCCAGCGCAATGCCGCTGTAGAGGGCCGCATTGTTCCACGCCATGGCCATGCCCCGGCGTCCGGGATAGCGCTCAGCCAGGAGGGACTGGAACGACGGAAAGAAGGCATACGCCGCCCACGCAAAAAACAACATCATCGGATAGAGCAAAATGGTTGAACGGAAGAGGAATCCGATGAGGACCAAGAAACCACCGAGACCGAAGAGCCCTACGGTCGACATCCGCTGGGCACCGAACCGATCCGCCAGGCGACCGCCACTCAGACTACCGACCGTGGCCCCGATGCCATAGGCGGCGAATACGGTGGCCACTAAACCCGTGGCAAGATGGTCTACGCGCTGCAATCCCGTGCCGAGGTAGGTATAAAATCCATACACTGCCATGGCCCAGAAACCGGTGACGGTCACATCCCTCAAGAGAGGTCGCCACGGCGT
>JAKADJ010000347.1 GCA_021820645.1 Bacillota bacterium | reverse complement strand
AGATACGCCCGAGCAAGTTCCAAAGGAGTAGCCCATAACGCGTGCCCCTGGCTCATCACAGAAGCGGAGATCTGCGGCAACGTGGGATTTTTAATAGGTTGCCCGGCCAAACTGGACGCGGATCCCATCCCCAGTGCTAAGAGCCCTTGTTTGATTTTCGATGGGCCAAAGGCTGTCGCTAACTGTCCCAGTAGGTCCGATGAGCCTTTGACTGAAAGTAATATTTTCGGACTGCCCAGGGCCTCGGCCGTCAAGGCAGGAACCAGCCCCAATCCCAAAGGTCGTGGGTTCCAGGCGATCGCGCGCTGACTGGGGTTGGCCAGCAAGGTACGTACCCGTCCCTGGCCATCGACGGCCGCAAAGATTCCCCCACTTGGGACCAATGACATAGCTCTTTGGCTCAATGAGGCACTCCACGCCAATCGTTCTGCTACCGTCTTAGCGGCTGGGCTAAACACGCCGTGATCCGGATTCAACTGCGCGACCCCATACTGACCGTGGGCCTCGCCCCATGACTTCGCCAGCGACCAGGACACCCCGACCCCGGGCACCCACTCTTGAAGAGTGACCGGGTACAGTCCCGACACTGACCAACCACGAGCACGCCTAAATAGGTTGGAACTACCGTTCCAGAGAAATTGGGATTGTTTCATCAACTTCGGGCTCACGTGACCAACCAGATCTTGCCGCACCCAAGTTGGCAATTGATCAGGCACCACCATTAGTGCAGGCACCTGTTTCCGAGCCAAGAGCGGTTGGCCACTGGCCCCGAACAACGGCCCAATAAAGAGGGGATGACTAACAACACTGGGCGCTATCCGAAACGTTTTGGTAGCCGGCACACGCATCATGGTGTACCATAGTCCCGCTAAGATGAGTGCCGCGACTCCCGCGGCCGATGAACTCACTTTGATACGACGATTCCGCAACATACGAAGAGCCTCCTTTAACCAAATCTCAAGGCTTGGTTAAAGAAAGTATTTCCCATAATTTGGGATTCTAGACGTTTAGGGATGGCTGTTAGCGGAAGCGATGTTGGCCAAGTGTTGCTGGTAGGTGGTAGCAAAGAGGTCGCTCCCATTCCGCAACCCGAGAAAATATAGGTAGGGGACCGAAGCCGGATGCAGAGCCGCCGTGAGCGCCACCATCCCGGGATTGGTGATGGGCCCGGGGGGTAGTCCTGCATGAAGGTAGGTATTGTAAGGCGATTTTACTTGGAGATCACTATAGGAGAGGCCGCTCGTGACCTGGCGCTGCAAAGCGTAGCGCACAGTGGCATCCGATTGAAAAGGCATATGAATCTTCATGCGATTGAGAAACACAGCGGCAATTTTCGGCGCATCTTGAGGTTTTTGATCTTCCTGCTGCACGATCGAAGCCAGCGTGACCCACTCTGTGTAACTCAAGTGAGTGTGCGACTTACGATAAAGGGTCTGAGTCTTGGCCGCAAAAATTTGCCACATGGACTGTAGAGCCTGGCGAGGCGTCACCCCGTAGGGAAACGAATAAGTGGCGGGGAACAAATAGCCTTCTAGAGGATCGCGCACGCCCTTTGAAGGGGCAGGCATGCCGGGTAAGGGTTTCGTCTCTAGACGCCGATATTGTTGTAGGGATCCAATATGATGAGACACCAACCGGGCCACAATCTGTGTTACCGTAAACCCCTCTGGGATCGTCACCTTTATGACCACTACATTGCCATTTTTCATGACTTCAAGAATGCGCGTCAGACTCTCCCCCGGCGAGAGCCGGTAGACGCCACTCTTAAGCGAACGCGACAAGTGATCCAAGCGGCTGAGCACCCGAAACGCCAGGCTGGAGCGTATAATTCCTCGTTGTTGAAGTAGCACCCCAATGCTGTCGGCATTTTGTCCCGGAGCAACGCTAATATAGTCCCATCGTTTGCTGTCGGCGACTCTTGGCTGGAATACGTACCAGCCATATCCCGCGCCAAAAAGGACGGCAGCTAGCGCCACCGCCCCTAACCAGCGTCGCCTCTGGCGACCTCGTCCGGGTTGAAATTTTGGCATTATCACACCCTAGGCTCCTTCAAAGCTATTCTTCGGGTTCGTCTTCCAGGAGATCCTCATAAGCCTGGGCCACTTTCTCCCACTCATCCTCGGCGTCAATATCGACCAAAATGTCGTCCCCGTCGGAATCTTTTTCTAGCCGCAGGATAACAGCTTCCGCCTCTTCATCGTCTTCGGTATCGATGGGCAGCAAGATGGCGTATTCCAGGTCTTCCACTTCGATGACATCGACCACGACAAACTCGTGCTCGTTACCATCTTCGTCGGTTAGGGTAATGATCTCGTCTTCTTCGTCCCCCATGGGGGCCATTAAATCGTTATCGTTGTCAGCCATCTCGGTCTCCTCTGAACCGTATTTTGGTGCCACCGTTCCCGGATTCCCGGGGCGCCGGCGAGAATTCAAGTATGTCTCTAAAATCAACGCAGCCGCCACCCCATCGACCATGCGCTTGCGCCGATCGCGTCGAATGTCTCTTTGTACGAGTAGCCGTTCTGCCTCTTTGGTGGTTAACCGCTCGTCCCATGTCGTCACGGGGCAGGTTGTGGCGTCGTCCAACGCCGCAACAAATTCCAAGGTTCGCTCCGCTTGCGGTCCAATGCTGGCATTCATGTTCAATGGCAATCCTACCACAATTTCACTGACATTCCACTCTCTGGTCCATCTCACTATGGTCCTTATGTCGTCGGGGGACCCCATCCGCCTTAATGCGGGCTTAGTCGACACTAAGATTTGGAGTTCGTCGCTTAGAGCTACCCCTATCCATTTATCCCCCACGTCAAGAGCCATTATGCGTTCAGGCATCGCTTGACTGCCGCTCCAACTGATTCACGTATTGACGCAAAAGCTCTTCGAGTAGCTCATCTCGCTCCACGCGCCGGATTAAATTGCGGGCCCCTTGATGGCTGGTTATGTATGCCGGATCGCCCGACAAAAGATACCCCACCAACTGGCTCGTTGGGTTGTATCCTTTTGCCTTCAACGCACTATAGACTTCCCGCAGGATCGCGTCCGCCTGATTAAGGGCCTCCTGATGCCCCCAAAGTCGCCGAGTCTCGTCCGATGGTTCCATGGCTCATTCCCCCTTCCTGGGTCACTAACGGTCGCTCTTAATCACAAGATGGTCCGTCAAGAGCGTACGAGCTCGTGCCAAGAGCTCTGAAATCCCGCCGGGTTCTTTACCACCGGCCTGAGCCAAATCCTTTTTGCCGCCTCCTCCACCCCCAATTAATGGGGCCAGGGATTTCACCATGCTGCCTGCATCTAATCCATGCTCTCTTACGCTACTTCCTAAATATACAACGAACGACGCTCGGTCGCCATGCCTGGCAGCCAGAATTACGGCGTCCAGCCGATCTTTCGCGCCGTCCAGCACCTGC
>JAKADJ010000346.1 GCA_021820645.1 Bacillota bacterium | reverse complement strand
CCGAAGGACTTCCCGAAAATCCAGGCCTTATTGCGGGGTCCCCTCAATAGGAAAGTCATTCGGGAGAACTATGATGAGGTTTTACGGGTCGCCTACTCCATCCGGACCGGCGTGGTCCCGGGGGCTCTCCTTATGGGGAAACTCGGATCCTATGCGCGGCAAAATAGCGTGGCCACGGCACTCCGCGAAATGGGACGGATCGAGAAAACGATTTTCTTGGTGGAGTATCTCTCCCAGGAAAAGCTGCGCCGTCGCATCCACACGGGGCTGAACAAGGGAGAATCCATGAATGCGTTAGCTCGGGCCATTTTCTTCGGCAAATACGGGGAATTTCGAGAACGGGCCCTGCAAGATCAGTTACAGCGAGCGAGTGCGCTAAATATTCTCATCAATGCCATCAGTGTTTGGAATACGGTGTATCTCACGGAAGCCGTGAAGGTGCTGAAGGCGCAAGGGACTTTGGATGAGAGCTTACTCGCCCACATTTTCCCGCTCGGGTGGGGACACATTAATTTTCTCGGAGAATACCAATTCGACGACCAGCAGGTCCCGACATTAGATCATTTACGACCGTTGAGAATAGATGACTCAAATTAATTACCACATTACACCAATTTTACCGTGGGAAATCCGCGTTTTGTTGGCGGCACCCCAAGATGAACAACCGGCTACGGAGAGTGTAGTTCAATCGGGCGAGGAGCTTCGAGGAATTACACCCCGAGACCCTCCAAGAACCACACCGTGCCTTTCGGCACATGCACGATACGTCGGCGGTGTGGGGTCCGCTCCACGTGGGATTTTTTTATGACCATATTTGATAGCATACTCAAACTTTTATCTATGACCGACCCGAAAACGACCACTCGAGTGTGCATTCCCCAGAATCTCCTCATAATCATTTAAATTATCCAAAAAGTCATTGCTCTCTAAAGTCATTGCTCTCTAGAGTAACATCTGTTACTCTAGAGAGACAGATAGGGCGCGTCGGAATCTTGCCAGAGGAAGTAGTGGGTTCTTCTCCAACCACGAATCGCGCCTAATTGTACCGTTACTTTAAGGGGACGGGTGTGGTCATGATGCATCCAAATTCTCGAAGATATCGGCAATTTCTGCAGACTTATATCGGTCCTCTGCGTACCGAGATGACGTTTTTGCTCGGTTCGGTTCTCGTGACGGCGAGTTTAGAACTTGTGGGTCCACAAATTGTTCGGTCCTTCATAAATGGTGCCACAAATAGAGCTGCTGCGAATCATCTGGTTATGTTGGCCGTAATTTTCATAGCGATCTCTTTGGCAGCCGAACTTTTCAACATTGCGGCTTCCTTCTTGGGTGAAAATTTGGCATGGAATGCTACAAATGCGTTACGGCTCGACTTGATGCGCCATAGTTTGAGTTTAGACATGACCTACCACCATCAGAGCACCCCGGGTGAAATGATTGAGCGGATCGACGGTGATGTTACGGTGGTTGCAAATTTCCTCTCTCAGTTCGCGGTACAGATGCTGACGGGGAGTTTATTGCTGTTGGGAGTCTTATTCCTCTTATTCAGAGTGAATTGGCTTGTTGGTGCCTCATTGACTATCTTTGCTGCGACTGCATTACTAAGCTTGAACAAGGTGCGAAGGTTCGCTACGCCTCATTGGAAATCTGCCCGGGAAGTGACCGCAGAGCTCTTTGGTTTTATCGAAGAACACTTATTGGGGGCCGAAGACATTAGGCCGAAGACATTAGGCCGAATGGTGGCGTGAGGTTTAGCTCACGCCGTCTTGCCGATATGGCAATGCACCGCCTCAAAAAGGATCGGATCGCGCATGTTGTGGCCGGAACTTCGTGGACGTCCACCGTCGTGATGTTCGCCATCGGCACGGCCATTGGTTTGGGTTTAGGGGCGTATCTGTTTCAATCCGGCGAAATTGGCCTCGGTACGGTCTACCTCATTTACAGCTACGCCAGTCTAATTCGGACACCTCTGGATGCCATGAGCCGTCAGTTGGATGATTTACAAAAGGCTGCTGCCAGCTTAGACCGCATCGATACATTGCTTAAGACCGAATCTGTCATCACGGATGGACCCGGACTGGAATTTCCCGAAGGCGCCCTTGCGGTGTCTTTCCGAAACGTGACATTTTCCTATCAGCCGAACGTACCGGTGCTGACCAATGTATCGTTTGAGATAGAGGCCGGTACCAAGGTGGCCTTGGTGGGCCGTTCGGGGGCTGGAAAGACTACAATGGCAAAACTCTTGTGCCGACTTTACGACCCTGACTCGGGCATCATCCGGGTGGGCGGCCGTGAGCTGCCCTCAACGAGGCTATCGGCAATACGTCAACGCATCGCCATCGTGACACAGAATGTACAGTTAATCCATGGCACCCTCCGCGATAACTTAGCCCTTTTCAACCCCAATATTTCCGATGAGTATATTTTGAGCGTCATCTCAGATCTTGGCCTCTGGGACTGGTTCAAGACTACTTTGGTGGATCTCAATACACACTTAGATTCTAGAGGAGGGCTCTCGTCCGGAGAAGCCCAACTTGTGGCCTTTATCCGTATCGCTCTAAGAAACCCGGGTGTCGTGATCTTGGACGAAGCCACTTCCCGTCTAGATCCGGGCACCGAAAAACGATTTCTTGGAGCGACTGAACGGCTACTTGAGGGTCGCACTGGCCTGATAATTGCGCACCGACTCGCCACATTGCATGAAATCGAGCGTTGGATGGTGCTCCAAAATGGTGAGATAGCCAAGATGGTGCACCGTGGGGACATAGTAGGCCAACTGGATTCGTACTTGCGGACACTCTTCGAATTAGACCAAGAATCCTGTAATGAAGTGTCCGGGGCGTATTTAGGGTTTGAGTAAAGAATGGCCCCTCTGATAGGGTTGGAGTAGCGAACAACAACCACATTCAGGGGGGCACAGTTAAATGGCTAAGCACAGTGTAGAGCAGAGCGACGGAGGAAAGCAAGGATTGGGGGTGGGCGGCATCGACGTGGCGAAGGACTGGCATTATGTGCAATGGCTGGACGGGAGCGGGCGGCCTGTGGGCAAAGCCTTGCGGTTCGCCAATACCCGTGCGGGATTTGAGGCGATGTGGGAGCGGCGGCCGTCCGAGGTGGTCCGGGTTGGCATGGAGTCCACCGGTCACTATTGGCTCGGGTTGGCCCATTGGCTCCGCGCGCACGGCGCGGAGGTGGTGCTGGTGCAGCCGGCTCACGTCCATCGACTCAAGGAATTGGATGACAATACCCCGACCAAGACCGACGCCAAGGATGCCCGGGTCATCGCCCGACTCGTCTATGATAACCGATGGTTCCGGTGGGAACCCCGCACCGGAGCCCTGGCCCAACTGGCCACCGGTTCAACCCCCAATGTCTGGACAAGGCGCGTAAAGATGGAGGGGCTTCGGTTCTGTCTCGG
>JAKADJ010000345.1 GCA_021820645.1 Bacillota bacterium | reverse complement strand
TCCTTTATGGATTAAGCGCATATTGAGCGGCACGAGACGCATGTTGGCCTGGGTTAGGGAGTGAAAGATCTGCTCGTGGATTTTACCCTCGAAACGGACGTCTTTATGGGAACGAAAGAGTCGGGACACGTAGCTCTCGCTAATTTGATCGGCCCGGTCCATGACCGAGACAATGCGTATATTGTACGCGTCGCCGAGGGGCTTGGTGATAGCGGCCTCCAACACCCCAATGTCTTCTTGCACCAACTCTTCATCCGCATCCATCACGAGTACCCAAGGAGTTTTCACTTGGTCTAGTCCTACGTTGCGGGCTTTGGAGAAGTCGTTGGGCCATTCGATTTCGATGACGTGTGCACCAAAAGAGCGGGCGATTTCAACGGTACGGTCCGTGGATCCGGTGTCGACCACGACAATCTCATCGGCCACCTCCTTGACGGATGCGAGGCATTCGGGAAGGAAGCGTTCTTCATTCTTCACAATCATGGACACGGTAAGTAAGCCGTTCATAAGCAACCTCCGATTCAATCCGATAGTTCTAGTGTACCGAAGGGCTGTGGGAAAGCCGAAGCATTAAGGAAAAATGAGCATGGGGCGATTGGTGGTGGGATGACGCATAGGGAGGAGGTCGGCGTGGTAGATGGCGCGGATTTTCGGATCGGTTAAGACCGTCTCAGGCGAGCCTTGAAGCACTAGTTGTCCTTGGTCCATCACCCACAAGGCATCGGTGTAGAGGCCCACGGTGGCAAGGTCGTGGTAGGCCATGAGGACGGTCATGCCATCCTCGTCCACCATTTTACGTACCAGATTGAGAAACTTCACGGCGTGTCCCGGATCCAAGTGGGCCGTAGGTTCATCTAACAAGAGTAATGGAGCTTTTTGAGCGAGGGCCGAGGCTAATAGCACCCGACGGGCTTCACCTCCTGAGAGGGCATTGAAGGGACGGTCCTGGAGTCCCCGAAGTTCCGTCGCATCCAAGATGGCGTCCAAGGCTCCTGTGGACATCCGTCCCCGAAAGAGGAAGCGATCGCGCCACGATCGTTGGCTTAACCGTCCTAATTCCACGACCTCACGCACCGTCAAATCAAATTGGGTGCTGAGAGTCTGCGGCACGAAAGCTAGGCGCTGGGCACGCTCTGGTGCCGAGAGGCGCCTCACGTCTTGTCCCAGAATCTGAATGTGACCGGCATCTTTGGGCCAAAATGATCCAATTAACTTTAATAGCGTCGACTTTCCCGCTCCGTTAGGGCCCATTAGGCCAATGAGTTGCCCACGGTCGATGGCGGCGGTGATGGGACCCAGTTGACCTTGGCCACCGGGCCACTGATAGGTGACATGGTCAATTTCTAGCATGGTAGTCATGCGGGCCACGCTCCTTGACGGTTTTGCTTGACGAGTAAGTAGAGGAAATAGGGTCCCCCGAGAAACGCCGTGACAAGACCGACCGGGATGGGGCCTACGACGGGAATACTTTCCGCTAGAATTTCCGCCAAAGCAAGAAAAACCGCCCCTACGAGGAAAGCTAGCGGAAGCAACTGGCGGTGATTGGACCCGTTAAGTCGCCGCACGATGTGCGGAATGACAAGCCCGACGAAGCCAATGAGCCCGCTGATATAGACGGCGGCAGCTGTCAGAAGGCTGGCTGCAACCAGGAGGATGAACTGAACCCGGCGTACCGGAACGCCGAGGTGGTGGGCTTGTTCTTCCCCTAAGAGGAGGGCATTCATATCGTGGGCGAAGGGCCAAATGACGATGAGGGATATCCCCATGAGGACACCACTTAGGACGACATGGGTCCAGGTCACTCCATCAATCCCGCCAATCTCCCAAGCAAAGATCGTGCTTAAGTCTTGGCGGTTCATGAGCATGAGAAAGGTAGTGACGGAGGTTAATATCACCCCCACCGCATAGCCGGCTAAAATCAGGGTGAGCATGCTGGTGGTCCCGCGTCCGCGGGACAAGAGATACGAAAGAAGAACGGCGGCGAGTGCCCCAATAAAGGCACCCGGCGCCATCATATTCAGTAAGGGGACAAATTCTTCTGCCAGCGTGGCGCCGAGTCCGGCACCCGCGGACGCACCGACAATATACGGGTCCGCCAGCGGGTTTTTTAACAACGCCTGCATCACGGCCCCAGCGACGGAGAGTCCCCCGCCGACTAAGGCCGCAGCTGCTACCTCAGGCAACCGGATGTCCCAAATAATCACGCTAGTTACGGACCCATTGGGGTGCACCAAGCGATCGAGGATGATAGGCAAGGGAATGGCCGTGGGGCCGTGCATCACGCCGAGAATGAGAACCAGGCAAAGGGCCAGCCCCGCACCCAGGAAATTCCCTAGAGTTCGCTTGGTGCGTGTCATCAGGATTTCCCGCTTAATAGCCCGGGATGCAACACCTGCACCAGCTCTCGTAGCCCCATCACCAGGGCCGGTGAGGGTTCATTAATGTAAGACGAGTTGGGGACATCATAGACGTGTCCCTGTTTCACGGCAGTAATGGCCGAAAATCCCGCCTGGTGATCCTCCTGACTTATCGTGGTTCCAGCCGAGGGATCGATTAAAATGTCATCCGGGTTGGCCTTCACGACTTGTTCAGCCGTCACCTGGGGGTATTGCTGGCTTGAGAGGCTGGCCCCAATATTAACCGCCCCGGCCATATCGATGAGCGAGTTGACAAAAGAGTGGGGGCCGGCCGTATAAAGCCCTCCCAGATCATAAAAGACGGTCGGGTGGGTCTTGGTTTTCTTGACCACCGTTTCTATTTGCCCCATCTGACGCTTCATCTTCTGGATTTGAGACGTGGCTTGACTCACATGCCCTGTGGCCTCACCTACGAGCCTCATGTCATGGTATACCCCCTTGACGGAGGTCGGATTTAGTGTCAGCACCGGGATATGATACTGGGATAAGCTGGAGATGCCTTTGATGCCCGTCGCTGCAATGACCAAATCCGGTTTGGCCGCCACCACTTCCTCGACGTTAATGCCGGGATAGGAGGGGCCAATATTTTTTAGACCCTGCAGTTCGCTTTTCCACGGAGCCGGGGTATATTGGAAAATTGACTGATCTGCCCCAACAATGGAGGATTTGAGGCCGAGGTCCAAGGCAATTTCTGCATTGCTGGGCTCGAGCACGACGATGCGCGTTGCCGGTTTTTTCAAGGTAATGTGGTGTCCCACATCGTCCACCAACCGAATTTTCGTTGAGGCAGCCGGATGAGACGTGCTGGCCGATGAGCTTCCGCACCCGGCAAGAAGTCCTGATACTCCGATAACGCCGGCCAGGGCGGCGATTTGATAGCTTCGCAACATGCTTTTTGTCCTTCTCTCGAATAAGTTGAACCTTAGGCGAGAAGGGCCGCATAAAAAGGAGGCGGCGCCCGACAACCCGCAGGCTCGCCCGAATATTTGCAGGTAGGTCTCCTGACTTCCGGTTCATTGC
>JAKADJ010000344.1 GCA_021820645.1 Bacillota bacterium | reverse complement strand
CATCTAGGCACGCGGGCTCAATCTGGTAGACGGCGTTCGGGCTATTGACCGGCCGGTCAGGCTGGTCCGGGTTGTAAAGTGCCAGCCCAGCCTGAATAAACTGGTGCATAGTCTGACGGCGGAAGGTCTCGCGGGTATTGGGCGCGTAGGGCCTTTCGTAATGAAGACGCACCCACTCCATGATAGGGGTGATGCCGATTAAAGGGTCTGAGGCCGCGCTCCACGGCTTATCCGGAGTGAGATCCACCAGGGCCAACAGACAGAGGGCGGAGCGCTCATTGCGCTGAGCGCGGGGCATGCCCAAATCATCCAGCACACCCAGGGCCTCCTGTATCCGCTGGGTCTTGGGATCGGCATCACTCACGGCATCGCTCGACACAGGCGTCGATGGTCTCTTGCGTTGGAGATTCGGCCTGCTTCGCCCATCGCCCGTAGCGTATCAAGGTGGCCCGATCAGGATAACGCAAGGCCCGTAGATCCCCGGCATTGACCTGGGTATGCCCACTGAATGTGCGGAAGATCTGGTCTGCAACGGTGGAATTGAGAAACACAGCCAATCCTCGCGCCAGATCCTCCGGCAGGCCCGTCTTGCCGTGGTGAAAAACATTGAGGTGGTTCTCAAATCCATACAGAGGTTGCGGCATGTCGTTGGGATTGATCACAAAGGCTACCAAGCGCCGGCGCTCTTCTTTGGCCGAGAAACGCTTGGTGAGCGTGTAGAAGCCGCGCGGCAGAAGCCACTTGCGAGTGTCCTGATGGAGCGCCAAAGCATTCGGTTTTTTATGCGCCATGGGCCACTGGAGACGGCCGTTTGGGAAGTGGTGCGCATAGAACAGCGGGGCATAGTCCCCTTCCGGATTCGACTGTGCATGGGCACGGACCCGAAAATCGACCACAGGGCCCGTGGAGACCGTAAGGCCCAAATCCGCCAGGGTGTGCGAGAAAAGAGCGCCTGACTGGTGGTCACGACCGTCCGGAATGCGAATGAACTCGTTGGAGTCTTCCGGGTGGACAATCTCCGCAAAGGGGACATCCAGACTCTCAAAATCGGTAAAGTGCGCATCCTGAGAAAAGGAAACAGCCACCGACTGGGGCTTAGCACCGCGCACCAATCGGATGATGAGATTTTCCTGTAAGACCTCATCGTCCTTAAAAGCGCTGCTACGACTCTCAAAGACATGGAGATGCGTAATAGCTGTCCGTTCCAAGAGAAAACGCCGGAACGGTCGGAAGTAGGTTCCGTTACAGAAGCTCCGAGGGACGATGGCTACCATTTCCCCGCCGTCTGCCATTAAGGCGATGGTAAGCCCCAAGAACGCGCTATAGAGGTTACCAGTCTGCAAGCCTGCAGCCCGCAAGAGCTGCCGATATTCAGAGGCATTCCCAATCTTTTTGTACGGGGGGTTCAAAATCGCATGAGTAAAACGAGGCGCACCCATGCCCGATAGAAAACTGGCCTCATGGATAAAATCGCGATCATGAGCGATCCCGCGAAACCGTTGACCCTGGTCCCGGAAACGCTTCCCAATATCCCCCATATGCTCTTGGAGATAGCCGCGAAGGATTGGATCGACTTCATAACCATGCGCTTCCAGGGTAGCGCCCCGGGGCGCCTGTCGCCGAAATTGCTCAGCGAACGCCTCCGTAAGCGATCCAATCCCGGCACCGGGATCGAGCAGATAAACCTTTTCTGGCCATTGGGTAAATAACGACGCCATAAAGTCCGCAATGACAGTCGGAGTCATGAACTGACCTAGCCGGGATCTCGTGGAGGGGTCGAGCTCGCGGGTCGCCACGGCCCGCGCCACATCAATGGACCGACCCAGGGCGGGCGGCAAGCTCTCGGCTAGTCCGTCATCTCGCATCTTCATGCATCCCTAATGGTCACGGCAACAGTTTAACGTCAAAATAGGGTGGTCACAACGAGCGAGCCTGAAGGCTACGAGCTCGTTTCGCGGGTATCGCGAACGCGCTTCACTTGTCATAAATCATCGCGTCCCACTCCATCCAAGCCTTTGCTGGCTTGCCATCCTTACTTTTTGCCAAGCTAATGGCCTTTTGTAGACTAGCCCGCAAGTAGCCCTCTAGCTTTGGTACTATCACGCTAAGCGGCGCCTTATGGCCCTTACCACTGCCGTGCACGACTTTGCTCCGGGAATCGTATGCCATTTTTATATCGTCGGATATTTCAAGGCGATCTTTAAAGGTTGTTCCAAGCAGTAAGGCAACGCGTTGGCGGAGCCGATAACTAAGCTCCTTCCCCTCGTCTTGTAGGAACAGTGATTCGGCGGCAATCAGAAGATCCACCAGACGGTCTTCCTCGCGCTCCCTCTCGGATGCATAACGAAAGCGACGCAACGCCATACCGATCGCGCCGTGAAACTTTATCGTTTTACTCGATAGGGACAGAAATAACTCTGGAAATCCCCTCGCACCTGTGTCCACTTCCTTGAGGTGCAACTGTCCTCCCCACCCATATCTCTGTCGCCGTCCTAGACGTTGCGTATGCGCAGAAAAAATACTCTCGCTGGTAATCAAAAACCCCTCGACTACAAAACTCCCTCCAGAAAACACGCATAGTCCGGTAATAACATCATCGATCGTCTTCATCCATTCCATGCCGTCATCACCCTTCTTATTGTCGCTAGAAACTCTTTTAGGAAGACATATTTCATAGACGATGGCGTACATATTGGGTAATTCAACGCTTCCAGTCTCACGACCCCATGTTTCCGGGCTCGTCTCTATATAATGGATCCCGTCATCCGGTTGCATCGGTTCTATTGTCAACCCGTCTTGAAGGAAGACGGCATTATCAAGACGGCACCCCACTAAAGGTGTGACAACGCGTACTTTTGCAGTCTTGCGGTATAAATCCCGTTCCAGGAGATTATATTGTTCCTCGAACAGCGGCTCATCAAAGTCGCATCCATCACATTGCGCGGCGTAGCGGTCCCAGAATAAACCTAGGCAACGCCGCACATCCATTCTCATGGAGAACGAAGTAACGCCGACCAATTGGTCGAAATATTCATATATCTTTGGATCGTCTTGCAACGCTTTTGCACAAGCCTGAACCTCATTCATCTCGCTCAGGGATTCCCGGAATCCGTTTGGGTAGCGCGGTGCCGGAACGATCATATAGGCCGACCGTGCCCCATTGCCGTCATGTTCCGCTGTTACCCACTTGTAGCCGCGCTCAACGTAGGCCGATAATGGGACATCACGCGGCGCCCCTAGGTTAGCTAATGAGGCGATCGCCGCCCGTGTGTATGCTCCTAGCGCCTCATGAAAGGCGTGATTACGATAGCTCGTGTCTTCAGATACCATATTGGCCTTGCGCCCCCCATTGTTTCTTATGTACGGAGGATTCCGATTATGCACTTTATGATGGTCAGATACGCAGATCTTCCAAAGCGGGTCGACTTACCGCCGGACTGCCTCACGGTAAGGTTGATCACCA
>JAKADJ010000343.1 GCA_021820645.1 Bacillota bacterium | reverse complement strand
AGTAAGCCGCCGGTAACGGCAGTCCCTTGGTGATGCTGCTTTAGGTAGATCGGCATGAATAGGAGGGTGCTGTACATGAAGAAATTACTGAGCAAGATGGAGAGGTTGGCGCTCCGAAACGGAGCGCTACGAAACAAGGGAAATCGTACCACGGGATCGGTTGCCCGGCGTTCTAACACGACGAACACCGCAAAGACAAGGAGGGATAAGGGTACGGTGAGAATCCAGGCATGGGACAGATGGGTGCGGGGGACGGATACCGCAAGTAAGGCTAAAAATAGGGCCAGGGCGAGTGCGCCCCCGACATCGATGTGGTGTCGGACCCGTTCGGAATCCTTCGGCACATGGATGGCTGCAAAGACGGCGGCGACCGCGATCACGGGAACGTTAACCCAAAACATGGCGGGCCATCCCCCAAAGCGAATCAGAAAGATCCCCAACAGCGGTCCGATGGCTGCCCCCAAACCTTGGATCATGCCCACGGTACCGAGCACTTTTCGGAGGGCGTCCCGTTCATAGAGGCCTCGGATCACGGCCATGGCATTGGGTGCCATTAAAGCTCCTCCGAGTGCCTGGGCGGAGCGGAACGTGATGAGAGCCCAGAGGTGAGGCAACAGCGCTACCAAAACGGAGGACGTCAAAAAAACGCCCATGCCGCTAAATAAAAGACGTCGATGCCCCATCAAGTCGCCCAGTTTCCCCGCAATGGGCTGTAAGGCAGCCATTACCACCAGATAGGCGGTAATGGCCCATACGACAGAAGAAACCGAGACAGACAACCCACGAGCTATGGGTGCCAACCCCACCGCAATCATGGTGGAGTTGACAGGGATTAGCACTAACGCCAGGGTCGTCGCGACGACCGCCCAAACGGGCCGTTTAGTCATCGATGCTGGCGCTACCCTCGGAACCATCCACGCGGACTCGATCCCCATCATGAAACACTTGGGTGGCATTACGCGTACCCACGACACAGGGAATACCATATTCGCGGGCCACGGTTGCGGCATGGGATAGGATGCCGCCGGTTTCCGTTATGACCGCTCCTACGGTGGCAAAGAGTCCGGTCCAGGAAGGTGCGGTAGTGCGGCACACCAAAACATCGCCGGGCTCGACTTTAAAAAATTCTTCTGGTCCCCGTACGATGCGGACCGTACCCACATAGCGGCCCGGTGATGCCGCAAATCCGCGGACTTCCCGGCTTGTTCCGTCAAGACTCGGAGACCCCCCACCAAACACACGGACCATCACGAGATCCGGCTCGCCCGCGGGTGGGGTCCCGAACTGGGGCACCGGGGTTTTGGTGATCTGCTCCTGGTATTGTTGACGTCGTAGCGGAACAAGGCGGGACACACCTACGGATGCGTCTTGGGTCAACAGGTTAAGGAGCTCATCTTGATACAGGAAAAACACGTCGTCTCGATGCTCCAGGTTTCCTTGATCGACCAATAGCTCACCAATTCGCAACATGACGGGGCGGGTTTTGGCGGGCAGCATGGCATCGATGTAAAAATGATGGTCTTCATCGATTGGCCAGGCGTTCAAAGCGCCCTCATGTAGGGCCTGAAACTTGGCTCGAAGGTTGGGGTCGGGGATTTCTGACAACGCGTCTTGCATGCGTTGAGTCCGTGTCCTTACCACCTCATCCCAATGTTTGTCGAAGTGAAAGCCCTCCGCCAGGTAGGTCTTAATTACGGTGAGTGCGTACTCCGGGTTTTCTATCCAGGTCTCGTTCACAAATTCGTGAGAGTGCACGGTGCGCCATCCGTACACCTGAAGAAACTGGCCGAGCTGCTCGAGCAACTGGGTACCTTCTGCAGATGCTTTAAGTGCGCCCACGACATCATCTGCTGAAAATGCGGCGTACACCCACGGAAACTGTTTGGCCTCTTCGGCCAAACGCCACAGTTCGCGGTCCGATTCCAGCGACCGATTCATGGTACCGAGTAAAAGGGTGTAAGCGTCCGTGGAAGGGCGGTCCGGGAAAGCCTTGGCAAAGACTTCTTCGAACGCGAATCCTGCGGCCATGCGGGGAAGTACGACGGCAAAGTGGATGTCCCAAAACACGTGGTAAATCTCTTTGACGCGCTGTAGTGCCCGGACGGCTTCGGGGACCGATAGCGGTGCCTGTGCCATCTGGTCAAGCTCTTGGTGTAACGGTAACAGCGTCTCCTTCACAACGACCATCATGCGTTGGTGTTGGTCGTTCATGAGATCTCGCAGGACAGCCTGGTGTTCTTTTTGGATCGTTTCGGGATCGCCTTCGGCAGGGACCACCGCCTGATAAAAATAGCCCTCATGAACCTTACAAATGAATTGGCGCATCGGTGCTTTCAACCGTCCCATGGCAAGGCGAGTGCCCTCCGTCATGGCCGGAATCATGTAGGACGCGAAGAGCGGGGTTAAGGGATGAGCAAAGTGCAAGCCGTCTTGGCTCCATAGATGTTCTTCTATGTCTTTAGGAGTTAAAGTGATTTCTTCTTGCATAGTCATGAGCGATTGCCTCCTGGAATGGCGAGAGTAATGGGGCGCATTTGTAGACAATATAGGGTGCCGGCCTGCAATGCCCATTCGACGTCAACGGGATAGCCGACCAACGTTTCGAGCCGTTCGGTGATAGCGGATATTTCAAGTACTTGATCGGGACCAATGCAATACACGTCCTGCTGCTCGGGCGGGGTCTCGATGAGCTCGGTGCCACCCGCTTTAGCCAATCGTATCTGGGATTCTTTAAAACCTAAGTATGACACAATGCCTTTAGTGGCCTTGTTGACTTCAAAACTATCGGGTGTGACCACCCCCGATACCACGGCCTCTCCGAGGCCATAGGCGGCGTTTATGACCACCGAATCGTCTCCGGTCACCGGGTGTCGACTAAAACTCACCCCCGCCACGTCCGCTGCTACGAGGGTCTGCACGATGACACCCATGAGGGTGTCTTGCAGCGAGAGCCCGCGCTCTTGTGCGTAAGAGGCGGCGTGAGGGCTACTTAGAGAGGCCCAGCAATCTCGAATTCGGGATAATACTTTATCGCGCGGAACATCCAAAAAGGTATCGTACTGCCCCGCGAATGAAGCCTCGGCCAAGTCCTCTACGGTTCCCGATGAGCGCACAGCCCATCGGGTGGATGGGGGGTAGTGAGCAAGATGCATCTCAATTTCGTCCGCTAGCTCCGCGGGCCAGACCGTCTTGTCGACGTCGCATCCGCCATTGGGGACAGCATTAGCCTCCAAAAATCGTCGATGGGCGGCCGTGGTGACGACAAACCCCGGGGGGACCATGATGCCATGAGTTAACAGCGTAGCGAGGGAGGCCGCCTTGGTGCCTACGCCATCGATAGACAAATGATTAGCGCTTAAAGCAATGGTATACATGGGGTAGCTCCGTTTCGTATCTTTCACTTTTAATTTGGGAACTAATCATATATGGTACGATCTCCAGTTATCGAAATCAACCAATAAGCCCAGTTAAA
>JAKADJ010000342.1 GCA_021820645.1 Bacillota bacterium | reverse complement strand
TTTGCGGACCTTCAGGATTTTCTCCAGCTCACTGGCCCTAGGTGGACTACCCGCCAATTAGCCGCCAGAGACTTGGTAGCTTGCTCGAATTTCTTGCAGAAATATAGAAGAAAGCCGAGCGCAAATTAGACCAGGAGAGATGTGTCTTGCCAGCAATATCTGTGGTTATACCGGCCTACAATGCCGAAAAATGGATTGAAGAAGCGATCACAAGCGTGATTCGACAGACTTTCGATGATTGGGAATTAATTATAGTGAACGACTCGAGCACCGACGCAACGGTGGCCGTATGCGAACGGTTTACCGCCGATTCCCGCGTCCGCCTTGAACACCTGGATACCAACCATGGACAGATTGGCGCGCACAACCGGGGAGTCCAGATGGCCAGCTCCCCGTGGGTAAAAATTTTGCACGCAGATGATCGACTTCTACCTCGTTGTCTAGAACTTTTTGTCTCCGAAACGACCGTCGATCCTGACTTAGTGGCTATCGGATGCAACGGTAACATAATCGATGAATTCGGAGCCCAGATAGCGACATTTACAGGCATTGACGAGGACCGAGTGTGGCCCGCCGACGAGTTCCTGTTGGTTAATCTTCTTGGAAGAAACGTGATGTGGGCTCCAACCTTTTACGCATTTCGACGCGATGCCTTCATTGCAGCAGGGCTATATGATTCGCCGGATTCAAGCCTTCGGCACCGCGATTGGGGCTTTGATTGGCATATTATGTGGAAACTAGCCGCATACGGTAAGGCCCGGTCCATAGCTCAGCCATTAGTTGAGTATCGGAAACACTCCGCCCAAATCTCTACTGGGTTTTTCGAACAAGCCGAAGCACATATGCGATATTATTGGCTCGCACGGTTCTTCTCCAAATACCCCCTCAGACCACCAGTTCTTCGGCAAGTTTATGCGGCACACACAGCAATGGTTTTGTTTATGGCACTTCATAGGTTAAGACAAGGCAACGAAGCGATGGCCTCCTGGCTACTCGGAGAAATCTTTCGATCGGACCAGTGGCTCCTTACCTATGAAGAAGGTCTAGTATTTGCTGACCTTGAACGACTTAGGAGCTTGGTCGCGCACCACCGCGCCAATTGGTCCATTACATCACTTAAATCCTGTGAGTCAATTTCCGTGAAGCTTGCTATTGAAACTGGTCATCCCATAAACGTTGTCGCCGTCGAAAAACTACTTTCGAAAAATTGCCTTCTAATTGGGAGTTCCCTATTCGTTGAGCAAATCTCGCCCCTTTTAAGTGGCACGAACGTTGTAGCCGTTGCCAATGAAAGCGCTTTGGTGGTTGACCTAGCACAAAAAGGACAAGACACCTACCAGTTTGTAATCCCGGCTATTCAAGACCAGTTGTTGTCAATCGACATGGCCGTCAGTAATTTAGCTCGTGGTCAAAATGTTATTCCACTAATCATATGAGTATAGACAGAGAAGCTCGATTGATCGTTGGTGTTATAATCTAAAAAACTTTAGGAGCTGAGCGTTAGCTAATGCTTGTAATCACCAACGGCCGTATTGAAACGGTCTCTCATGGCTCTATTCCCAATGGTACCATCCTCATTGGGGATGATGGAAAGATTAAGGAAGTAGGAACTCAGGTCAATGTCCCTGCCGGCGTGACAGTCATTGATGCCGCCGGCCAATATGTCTTCCCCGGCTTTATTGACTCCCACTCCCACATCGGGGTCTTCCCCGATGGCGAGGCGCAAGGCTCGGCTGATGGCAACGAACTGACGGACCCGGTGACAGCCGGTGTCCGTATCATCGACGCCTTTAATACCGTGGACGTCGCGCTTCGGGACGCTATTCGCGGCGGCATTACCGCCGCCTGGGTCACGCCGGGGAGTGGCAACGTCATTGGCGGCCAAGGATCCACCCTACGTCTTTGGGGAAAGCATATCGACGATATGATTCTAAAATCGCCTTCCGGTATGAAGGGCGCCATGGGCGAAAATCCCAAACGGGTCTATGGCAACAAAAATAAAATGCCCTCGACCCGACTGGGCGTGGCCAAAGTCATGCGCCAGGCGTTCTTAGATGCCGAAGCCTATGCGCGGAAGCTCGAAAAGGAGCCTGACACCAAAAGAAACTTGGACATGGAAGGCCTCTTAATGTTGCTCCGGCGCGAAATTCCCTTCCGAACCCATGCCCACACGGCCGACGACATTCTCACCGCCATGCGCATCGCCCAGGAGTTTGGCGTGGACCATATCATCGAGCACGGCACCGAAGCCTATAAAGTGGTGGACGAGCTTCTCCGGCATAACATTCCGGTCTCATGCGGTCCAGCCTTGGTGGCCCGGGTCAAAGTGGAAGTGCGCGGCCGGTCCTTCAAGACCCCCGGCATATTGGCCAAAAACGGTGTCAAAGTTTCCATCATCACCGACCACCCGGTTGTCCCTGAGCAATACTTAGTGGTCAGTGCCGCGTTAGCCGTCCGAGAAGGCATGGATGAGCAAGATGCTATTCGCGCCATCACCCAAAACCCCGCCGACATGAGTGGCGTGGGTGACCGGCTCGGCTCACTCGACCCAGGCAAGGACGGCGATGTCGTCATTTGGGATGGCCACCCCTTTGAGTACAAGAGTAAGGTGGCAAAGACCATCATCTTAGGGAAAGTCGTGTATGACGCCAACCAAGAAGCGTAACGGCTTCGCTGAAAAAAGGCCCTCATTCGGGCCTTTTTTCATTCCCGCGATTTTCCGTCCCAACGAAAAAACGCCCTCTTTCGAGGGCGTTGACTTGGGGTCGTTGTCGTAGAACAGGGTTAGGCGTTAATCGCTTTTGGGTTCGCCACCAGTTCCTCTTCACCGGAGATATTCTCCAACGAGCGCTGACTCGGCTCCGGAAGCAACAGGGTCAAGAGAATCCCCCCGATGGAAAACACGAAGGTCACCAACAAGGTTCCTCGAATGCCTACGGCACTCTGCAATATTGGGAAGATAAACACCCCGAGGAAGGCACCGAACTTGGCCACTCCCGCCGAAATTCCGTGTCCCGTGGTACGGACGCTGGTGGGATAGACTTCGGCCGCCATGACGAAGGTCGTGGTGTTGGGGCCAAACTCGGCGAAAAAGTAGCTCGCACCAAATACCAACAAGAAGGGGAGCACCAGGGTGGTCATGTGCGGCACGAGTCCGATAATCCCAAAGGCCAAGCCCATGAAGGCAAACCCGATCAGCTGGAGTTTCCGGTGTCCAATCTTGTCCATCTTAAGCGTGGCCAAGATATATCCCGGGACCGCCGCGACCGCGAAGATAATGAGCGTCCAGGCTTCGTCCGTAATCAGCGCTGCATGCGGAGCGACCGCCTTCAGGACTAAGGGCATCGAAATCGAGTTGCCATAATAGGCGTAGTCAAAGAGGAACCACGTCCCCGCTGTACCAACCAAGGTAATCAAGTACCGCGGGTTAGAAATGAACTGCCAAAAGCTCATCTTGACCGTCTTAGCAGCGTCCACTATCGGGGAGGTTACCGCA
>JAKADJ010000341.1 GCA_021820645.1 Bacillota bacterium | reverse complement strand
CCAAGCCCAGTATGAGCCGCCCATTCCTTCAACACA
This sequence comes from Bacillota bacterium, assembly GCA_021820645.1. The sequence continues at coordinate 3,462 of JAKADJ010000341.1, read as the reverse complement.
TGCGGCCCTCGAATAGCAACAATTAAGAAACCGAGACCAAAGACCATAGCCAAAATTGAGTGAACAACAGTCGTGTCCGCAATACTGAGACCTGTAATCCCATTACTGGTGTTGCCTATCATGGGATAGGTCGAGACAGCAATGAGCCCTTTGAGTGCCAAATCTTGCCACGCTTGCTGTAAAGATAACACAAGGAGCCCTTTCCACCAATTGTTCCATACTCCACCATCGGGGGAAACCTGTCCGACGGCCACAATAGGGGCACTTACAATATAAAACACCAGTTCGGCGGCCCGGTACCCCATTTGGAACATCACAACGATTAAACCACCGACCACTATAGCGACCAAAGACAACACCGCAAAAACAACACTGCCCCCAATCACACCCGTTGCCGAGGCAATGGAGTTACCCAAACCATGTGCAACCACGACGGATTGGGTTAATGGCGCAGAGGCTAGTGTATAAGCGAATCCCAGTCCCCATTCAAAAACATGGTCCACGAGCAATGCGTCGGCGGCAATGAAAAATGCTGCCCGGACTAAGCCTTTCCAGAGAGTGGACCCGGTAGTATCCGGATTACCTTCGTTGAAAAAGACATAGGTCCTCAATGCGTCCCAACTGACCCGGAGACCTAATAACACTACGGCAATCCCTGCCGCCACATGTTCCGTACTCGTGACCCAAGGCATGTGGGCTAACGTCAACGCATTAGCTGATACCAGCATCAAAACCGAAAACAAAATCTTTTCAACGCCCGTGAGCCAGTGTTGAACCGTATAGGACAATGAAGAAACCATCATTGATCCCATAAGTGCCCTCCTTTCATGCCCCTAATCCCCATAGATTAGGGGCATTAATGGTTGGTATGACGGTTAAATTTAAAAAAAACCGGTAACGATTTTCACCACCCCCCCGGCAATAAGGACCGCTACGGTCCCCACCATGACCTTCTTTTGGGACTGGGTATGATGCGCCACGGTCTGCGGATCGTCATTCGCCACCTTCATGAGCGAGTGATACCCTAGCATGGTCCCCCCGGCCCCACCTCCGACGCCCATAATCCAGTTGGATCCCGCGTTGAGGAAGTTGGTGGTGTCGGATTGCAACGCCGCCATGGAAGTGGGTGCGGCTCCCGCCGCCAGGTAAACATGTGTCGTGTGTAAGGTGTGCAAGAGATCTAACATCGTGTTTTTTCCCCTTTACAAATGAGTGGTTACGGCATCATGCCGGGAAACGCGTCCTCGTGATCAGTTTCATGGTCTTCGGGCCAAACCGGGGCCGGGGACCAAACGGGCACCTCATTCACTCCCGGCGTGCCCTCCGGCACCGGATCCGGGGTGAAGGGGTGACGATGCTGCAACTCCGGCCAGTGTTTCCATTGTGAGAGATCCGGCAACGGCAATCGGGCCGGGGAGAATCCGGCCTGCCACGTCATGACGGTATCCTGCGGCCACCGCAAAAGCTCATCCGGCGTCACTAAAGACCGGGCCATCAGGCCGTCAGACTCTGAAGCACTGCCGATATTGGCGGTCGCTAAAGAAAGCAACGGGATAGTAGGCCGGGAGTGGTTTTGGGTGAGAGTCGTGTATTTCCCCACAATTTTGCTGAGCTCTTCCGCCGTCTGAAGGTCACTGGTTCGTAGAAAACACCACGTCCCGGCATTGCCCCGGATGGTCCGCTCCGTTTTGGCGTAATGCTTCTTGAGTTGTTCCAAATTCTGCAAAGCCATGGTAATCCGGATCCCCATACCGGCAGCCACCGTCACAAACTGGTCAAAGTCCGGAAATGGGGGCATATTGCCAAATTCATCCAACAACAGGTTGACCCGAATGGGCAACCGGCCTGCGGTCTTTCGGGCCTCGTGCGTCAAGGCCCTCAGCAATTGTGTCACATACAGCCCGGCCACCATGTACTTACTCGCTTCATCATGCGGAATCACCAAGAATACTGCCGTAGGCTTCCGCCCAATCTCTGCCAAGTCATGATCTTGAGTGCCCGTCAGCCAGGCGATTTCCCGGTCCGCCCATAATTGCAGTCCGGCGGCCGTGCTCACCAGGATGGAGGCTCGCGTTTTGGATTGGCTGAGCTTCACCGCACCATAAGCGAGACTCGCCGGGTGGTTTGCCGGGAACTGGGCGAAAAAGGCATCCAAGCTGCCTTCATCGTCCTCTTCGTGACTGGAAACCAAGGTCTGATACACACTGCCAAGATGTCTGGCCTCTGGTGGAGCCGCTTCCGCTATGGCTAACACTAAAGCGGCGGTCAGACTGATTTGCCCGTTCACCCAAATGGGTTCCGCGCTGGTCAAACTGCCTGAGCCATGGGTAATGGTGTGCCCAATTTGCCGGGCGATGGTGGCAGCTTGGGCATAATCCGGTGGGGTCTGATGCAAAGCCTCCGCCACGGCTTGCACCGGATTGAATCGGCGACTATGGCCCGGCCCCGGTTCAATGAGATCAAGCCGGATCACGTGGTATCCGCAGGACTTCAGCCAGGCGGCTGACATGTCATACAGTTCAGCTTTGGGATCCGTCATCACCAGACTTTCTTGAGCCTGGGTGCCAATGACGCCAATGGTCGGGATGATAATCCGGCGTGTCTTTCCGCTACGGGTCGAGCCTAAGATGAGAGCATGCTCATCCCGATCCAAAACCCAAGCCTTTTGACCGTCGACACCCACCACGAGGCCACTGGGCAGGGCGGCTAAGGCCTCCGAAGATAGAGTGCGTGAGGCCTTCCACCGCACAAATCCTTGCCGTAACTCGTGCTGGCTACGCCAGTGGGCCGTGCCATGCTGTCCTTTTCCGGCTGCAGTGGGACCTCCCCACACGGCTCTTTTTTTCCCTCGAGCTTTCCACCCGACAAGCAATGCGCTGATCGCGGTTAAGACGAGCCAGGTATCCGCCAGTCCGGCATGAGGCCACAAGGCCGGGATACTCTGCCACGGCAAATAGCCTCGATGGATAGCCCAGTGATGCAACGTGTGGGGCAATGCCTTGGCCAGGGCAGTCTCCACCGCACTGGGGCCTTGGTGGACATGGGCGGCTTTTGCATCCAGCACTGTGGGCCATGCGGCAGACACTAACGACAACGGGATAGCGGACACTAACGCGCCCACTATCCCGCCAAATCCTGCACTCACTAACCCGCTTTTGACTCTTGATGGTACAACCATATCGTCTCACCTCGCTTACAACTGCATTTCGTTATTGCGCTTGCGCTGGATGGCGTCCAGTTCTGCCTGATATTCAGCTTGGGCTTCTTGTCGTCTCACGTCGGCCAGCAATCCGCGGAGTAGCCCGTGCACAAAGCCACGGGCTGAAATGGCCCGACTACTTTGGATTTGACGCTCTCGCAGGTTCACGACGAAGCGTAAAGTCGTTTCCAACTGCTTCTGATAGCCCTGTAAATAGGAGGGTTGAGCCTTCATGCGATACGGCGAGGCCAGAATGCCCGGAT
>JAKADJ010000340.1 GCA_021820645.1 Bacillota bacterium | reverse complement strand
TCCGGAACAATTGGTCTCAAGCCATGCGTCTTGCGGGCTTCATAGGCTTTCGGCCCGGCGACTTTTTCGCCGGTCGAGACCGTGGCCAGCGCCGAAACCCCGAGGTCCACCCCCACCGCTTGGTTTTCACGGAGGAGAACGGGCGGATCGGGGACCTCGACGGTGACACTTAAGAACCAGCGATTCGCGGTCCGGGAGATGGTGCCCGACAGCACTTTGCCGCTCCCGCAAGGATTCGTGCATCTGCACCCAGCCTAACTTCGGAATATGCACTTTTTGCCCTTTGACCGTGAAGTGGTCGTTGGTTAACGCAAAGCTGTCGTGACGGCCTTTCTTCTTAAACGTGGGGTAGTCGGCGATGCCCTGAAAGAAGTTCTTAAAGGCTTGGCCCAAATGCATGATGGCCATCTGCGGCGCGTTCTTGGTGACCTCCAGCATCCACGGAAATGCCTCATGCTTCATGGCATTCAGTTGCCGGCGCAGGGCCGCCTCGGACGGTTTTGGCAACGTAGGGTCGTTTTTCCACGCATCATACTGGTGCTGCCATGGATCCAAGGCCCAATTGTAGGCAAATCGTGCCGTGCCCGCCGCCTTGCGGAAATACGTCTCCTGCACATCGTTGGGATCGAGGGCGATTTTATGGGCCAGAATCACGACGACACCTCCTCGACCGCGTGTTTCACACCCTCCCGTAACTTTTGATTCTTGCGTGAGCGACTCCCATAGAGCCGCGCCGAAAAGACCGTGATGATTTCCAAAACATCCTGAGCCAGTTCTTCCTCAAACGTCGTATCGTCGCCCTGATTGAGAATCACCACTTCCACCTGTTGACTTCGCAAATGGCGAATACCAGTTCCGCCCCAAAACGTCGCAGACGGTCTTTGTGGGTCACAACCAGCCGGCCGACCCGGTCGGGAGGATGTCATTAAGGAGCCGTTTCAGGCCCTTGTGATCGTTCATTCCCGACCCGAGGTCGGCCACGACCTCAAACGTCCACCCTTGGCAAGCGCAGTACAGCTCTAGCACGTGCTTTTGCCGTTCGAGATCCTCTTTCTGGCCAGAGATCGACACGCGGGCATACGCCACGGTCTTGCGCTTCCCCTCCGGCGGACGACACAGCTTAGGACGCAATCGCGCGAGATCATAGCGACGGTTAAGCACAGCAGGAATGGCACTATACCGCAGTGAATGGGGCACCATCTGGCGACGTGACGGTGTGGTTATCATCGGGATCGGTATGGGATCCTAATAACGGCCAGACCTATAATCTCAATGTCGGTCAACTTTACGGCAAACATACTAAACCGTGGGATTGTCAATTCCATGGATCCGTATCGACTTGGCCACTGCAGGGGGCACGTTGTTGCCGGTTGAAAATGGTGATTTGATGACCTTTTATTTCACCACTAGTGGTTTGTTTGGACAGTTTACGGATGGTCCCATTTCCTGCATGGTCGAACAATCAGATTAATCTCGGTCAATGGACCACAGAGAGGATAGTCCATCTTGGAGTGGATTAACGAATGGCATCCAGAAGGCAATCGTATATTTGATTCGGACATTGAAGCGTGGGAGTGGGCCGATTCCCTACTCAACGACTTCATTCCCTGGGATGGTGTTGGCTATGCCACACCAGACGAGAAAGTATTCCAATACTTAGTGAAGCTGGTTCCCCAATGGATGATACATGATAATGACCTATCGTCGGTCATGCATACGGCCATCGATACCGTTAACGGGCGACCATTGTACACGACTTGGGTGATGCATGATCACTGAGAACCCGCCTTCCGTCTGCGTCCAACAGATGTCACTTTAAACAATATCGACACGGGCAAATACTATCCGTCCTTGTCTTAACGGGCCACGTACAGAATTCGGAAATACGCGTGGCCATGACGTAACGCGGAAGTACGGTCCAAATCCAATGACTAACCTTTTCGATCCATCACAAAAGCCGTTTTTGAATCTCTCTATCAGGCTCTGCGCGATCTTAGAGATCCATCACAAAGCCGCGATGCCCGGTTAAATTATACAACCATCATCAATGATGAGCAAAGTTTCAACGAACTGTTAAAACCCTTTTGTTCCGAACCAAATCCCGCGCTCCCATTGCTCGAGGATGCGCCGTTCTTGACCGATAACCAATGCCACGCCCGGAAATGCTTCGTCGGCTTCGATATGTCCGTCCTCTTTGGTCACCTCGACGCTTGTCTCTATCGCGCGATCATTGCCCAGCTGGCTGGCCCGCAAATGGTGCGTGGCGCTCAAGAACCCTCCCACCGCCGCCCCCTTGATTTGGAGTTCATCCACGGCAACTCGGCTAGAATATAGATTACCCACCGTGATGCGGCCCAGGCCGTCAATTTGGCTCCGTCGGACTTCCCCCAATACGGTATCCTTGGGCTTTCGGCCGATAGGCCGTTCCAACACCATGTGATCCAACTCCAGATATTCAAACTCGGTGCGAAGGGCTAAGAGTTCCGCCATCGACTCAATCTTCCCTTGGTCGAGGCGATCCTTGAGCTCCCGTACGCTTCGTCTAAGGGCGTCCGACCAGGTAAGCGAAGGCCATGTGAATGCTTGTATGAACCAGTCCAGTGATTCCAGAATGTCGGTGAATTTTGTCGTCACCACATGCTGCAATAATGCGGGGAATCGGTCAGAGAGCGAGCGGCCACCCTCTTTGATTAGTTGCTCTGCGGTTACCTCCAAATCGTAGAGAGCGTCGACTAACCGCCCCACATGGTGCTCGGCCCGCTGTTGCGCAAATCGGCCGTAGCCAAGAAAGAGCGCGGCATCGCTCATGGCACCCTGCACTTGAAGAGCCCCGCCTACGACCAACTCCGCCTCACGGACCTCACCCTGAACGACCAAATTCCCTGTGACAATCACGGTGCAGCGAACAATGTTCCCACGCACGACCACATCCGCGTCAAGCACCAAGGTCTCCATCGCCGACAAAATTTCGGTCAAGGTGGCTTGCGGGACGACGTCCACTACCCCGTCAGCTTGAATAACGCATCCCCGGCGAGCGGCAACGAGTTTGGTGCCATGGGTCATGAGTGTCACACCGGCCCCGAGTCGGATTTCACGCCCCGGGGCGATCGGCTGACCCTGCACCGGCTTCCCGGTTACCGTCGTCCCCGGTCGTGCTGGGTTAGGGCGTCGAAATCCCAGAATAGCTCCAGGTTCAACCTCCCATGACCCGTCGAGAGGTCGGTCATCCACCCACTCGAGGCTACCGGCCCCAGGCCGTGGCTCGGTTCCCCGTGCCACCACCATCTGACCGGACATTCCAGTGGCTAAAAAGGCCTGAATTTCGGCCGCACCGATGATTCCCGTCGTTACCCCGGCTCTCGCGAGTTCCGTCCGTATTTGGGTCACGGTCACACGGGGCGGATCAATGGGAAAACTCACCATAGTTAATTCCAATCGCAGGGCCGGTACGGCGGGTTGGAGCACACGTCGCTCGCCCGGTTGATATTCCACATGCAGGACAGCTTCCATATCATCC
>JAKADJ010000339.1 GCA_021820645.1 Bacillota bacterium | reverse complement strand
GCTGCAATAAGGACTTCTGCGCATGCGGAGCCAGGAATCCGAGGCCATCAATGGCTTCTACCACCCGACGGGCGTCCTTGGTTAAAAAGCCCTCTAAAAACCGGGCAGCAAAGCCCAAGTGTTCTGCGGGAATATGACCCATCATGCCAAAGTCAAGAAATATTACTTTGCCATCCAGAGCCGCAAAGAAATTGCCCGGATGCGGATCGATTTGGACCAACCCATCACTGATAATCTGCTTCAGGAACGCATTGACTAAAGTGCGAGCCAGTGCCTTCGGTTCCAACCCTGCTTTTACCAAGGCCGAACGGTCCGTGAGTTTAAGACCAGCCACAAATTCCATCACCAGAACCGTCTCATGCGAGAATTCCGGGTACGCCAGAGGAACCCGGATGGCCTTATCCTCGCGAAAGTTTTCCGCGAATTGCTCTAAACTTTTCAGCTCCTGCCGATAATCCAATTCACGACGCACCATGTCGCGAAACTCTTCAAAGAGTCGTACCGTGTCGAGCCGGCGTCCTGGTTTGGTCCACCGTCGCAAGACTTTCATGATAGAGCCCAAGGCATTAAGGTCGACGGCGGCCAACTCTTCGATCCCGGGTCTGCGCACTTTTACTGCCACCACCGTCTCGGTTTCCGCCAGCACCGCCCGGTGGACTTGACCTAGGGAAGCGGCGGCCACGGGCTCCGGACTAAACTCTAGAAATACCCGCGACCAGTTCGCCCCGTACGTAGCCTTTAACGTCTCTTGAATGTCCCCGAATGGGGCGGGCGGAACCTGATCTTGTAGCGTTTGCAATTGGCGAGTGAACTCCAACGGAAGCACATCGGTGCGAGCGCTAAGAAATTGACCAACTTTAATGATGAGTCCACCAAGTCGGATCGCTTCGCGGCGAAATCTGGCTCCCCCGGTAGCGTAGATCCGTGACTCGGCTTTTTTCGCGTCCTCAGCAGAGAGACGACGTTTAGCCCGGGCAATCGCCCGGGCATCGCCCCAAAAGCTTAAGGCCAAACGAAAAATTGCTGCCGTGCGGCGTATACCGCTTCGAGAAATCACCTAAGGCTGGTCCTCAACCGAAGTCTCCGGCTGACCGGGTTCGGACTCCTGGAACACATCGAATGCTTCTCCGATTTTTTCCCTAAAGCGTCGACGCTTGGCCCGATAGGCTTCCCGTTGTTCGGCACTCATCTCGCTCCGGCCCCATAAGGACCGGACTCCTAATGCTGCCAAGAGGACTATCCACCATGGCGTACGATAACGTCTTCTAAACCACATGCCTAATGCCTTCTTTCTCCCTCTATGAGGCTTTAGTGTACCCGGATTCTCTTGACTAGTCGCGGCCCCCAATGGTGCGCCACTCGTGCCCGGGAATCATCAGGCGATCCTGCTCGGATGGTCCTTGCGAGCCGGCTGGATACGCGGCCGGAATCCCAGTTTGCCACTCCTTAAGGACGGGGCTTAATATCCGCCAAGATTCTTCCACCTCGTCGAATCGTAAGAAGTACCCACGATCCCCCTTCAACGCTTCGAGCAGGAGTTGTTCATACGCCGTATAATCCGGCTCGTCAGTCTTTTCATAAGGGGTCGCCAATACTATTTTCCGAGTATCCAACTGCAATCCGGGTTCTTTCGCCCAGGCCACCACATCAATACATTGATCCGGCCACATCCGAAACACAATCCAGTTGCTGAGCGGTTTGCCAAAGAGCCCTGTAGGCACATCTTTGAGTTCTACCGCAATCTCCGAAAAACGCGCTGATAAACGCTTACCACTACGGAGATAAAATGGCACACCTTGCCAGCGCCAGTTATCTATGTAGAGTTTAATTGCTGCGAAAGTTTCCGTGTGGGAGTCCTTGGGTATCCCCGACTCTTCTAAATATCCCGGTACCGGATCCTCTCCAATCTTCCCGGCGGCATACTGACCGCGAATCGCGTAGTCCCCGACTGCATCGGAGGGAATGTCGCGGACAGCCCGTAGCACTTCAACCTTGTGCTCGCGCAGAACTTCAGCGTCCCACGTAGAGGGTGCGTCCATCGCGGTCAGCGTGAAAAGCTGCATCAGGTGATTTTGAATCATGTCACGCAGAGCTCCGGCCTTATCGTAATATTGCCAGCGCCCTTCTACCCCGAGCGTTTCACCGACCGTGATTTGAACTTGACTCACATGTGCTGCGTTCCATACCGGCTCCAAAAATCGATTCGCAAACCGAAACACCAGGAGGTTTTGCGAAGTCTCTTTGCCCAGAAAATGGTCAATGCGGTAGACCTGTTCTTCCGGCCAGAAATCATGGATACGCTCACGCAGCGCCTTGGCCGAGTCAAAGTCCCATCCGAACGGCTTTTCCACCACCAGCCGCCGATAGCCGTTCTGGGTCTCTTTGGCGAACCCCGCCTGACCCAGCCCGGCGGCGGCGTCCCCAAATAATTGCGGTGGCAACGCCAGGTAAAAGAGCGCCGATGCGGAGATCTTCGGAGAGAGGTTTGCCAAGGCTTCTTTAGTTAAATCTCCTTGCACGTAGTCGATGCGGGAGGACAGCTCAGCCCAGACCCCGGGATCAAAGTCCTTCTCGAATTGTTTGAGGTTCTCTTCCAAATGACTCAAGAATTTGTCCCGCGACCAGTCTTCCATCGCATAGCCGATGATAGTGGCATCGGGCCATTCGTGAAGTGCATACAGTCGATAGATAGCGGGAAAAAGTAATCTGCGCGTCAGATCCCCCGTGGCTCCAATGATTACCACCGTTGAATCTCCCGTTGAGTTTGAAGACATGGACCCTCCTTTTAAGCCGAACCCCGTACTTTAGCCGATAGCCGATAAGGTTTATTATACCGTATCCGCCTAAACCGGAGGCACCGTCCGTTAAAACCTTCCAGCATCAAGTTGCCGAAAGTCTCCCATATTAGCGAAGACAAGCCGTTTGGGCCCGGTAATCTCATTTTGAGGAGGTCTACCCAATCATGTTCGGTATAATTTTAGGTCTAGCCACGATCCCACCGCCACCAAGCCCTACACCTCACCAAGTTTTGCAACAATTGATCCAAAAAGAAGACACCGACACCTTGTTAAATCGAGAAGACAGTCTAAAAACCTTATTCACGGACGATGTCTCGGGACAGGCAGCGTTAGCAAAAGCCCAGCGTCGGATGGCATACATTAAGGCTTGGGCCGCCGCTCGGGGCTTTGATTTTAAGGGGGTCACCGTCACCGTACGGACCGGGCCTCCTCACTGGATCAATCCGCATCGGATTAGAATTTACGGTGCCGTATCCGCACGCTATACCTACAACCATCGGGTGGGCAACAAAACTCCTACCTGGTTCGGACTAGGAGTCTACCACTGGTACACTCTTCAAGACACGCCTCTCGGATGGCGCATTGCGGACGACCTTTTCATCGATCCCCTCAACCAGGAAACCCGGTTGCCGGGGAGCGCCACCCCGGCCCCGGTGCGCATCTCGGAGTCGGCTAGACGTCAAGCGTTAAGCCGTGGAGCGCAAGATGCCCTCAATTACGCCGCCCAATATTGCGGTGCCGC
>JAKADJ010000338.1 GCA_021820645.1 Bacillota bacterium | reverse complement strand
TCGGCTTCATGATATTGAGCTTCCCACTCATGCGCTAGCTGGGCCATTTCTTGGGCCTGCGCTTGAGCCAATTGTGCGGTCTGTTGCCATTCCAAAAAATTTTTGGCCAATTGTTGATTGTGACGCCGCAATTGCACATTGGAGCACGTCATGGGTTCTAAGTGGCCCCGCCAGCGGTTGACAAAATCACGGGACCCCGCAATCACCAGATATTCGGGATCGGATTGACTGGACTCTATCGCACCCCATGCCTGATCCGGGCCCTGCAAGGATTTAATCGACACCCCTGGGCCCACGGTGGCTTGCAGGATCATGGGGTCCGGCCAACGTTCGGTCAGGGCGCTCACTACCTCATCCTTAGGCAGAACGCGATGAAGAGCGATGATGCCCGGCAGATCAAAGTTAGCCAAAATTTTATCATAGTCTTCCGGTTTGGGAGATAGCCACAACGGGTAAAAACCCCGTCCCCCGAGCACATCCTGGTCGGGATTGGCTAGCTTGGTGTCACTGTTGAGCCAGCGTTCGATCCACAGCCCCATTTTCCATGTGGATAGCGATGCGAGATCATTTGACGCTCGAGTTCCTTCTGCCACCATTTCGCTCCTTCGTTGTGTTCGCCGACGGTTTTGAGGCCCTGGCGTATTCACCGTTTTGTTCTCTATTATGGAACTTCCGCCAAGATTCGCCAAACCTTGTCGAGAGGAAAACGATAGCGGTATCATAGTCTACACAGATAGGAGATTGTGATATAACGTGTCGACCCCAACCCATGACCTAGTCAGTATTGTCATCCCTTGCTATAACCAAGGACCGTTTTTGGAAGAGGCGCTTCGCTCATTGGAATCCCAAACCTATCGACCGCTTGAGGTGATTGTGGTTGACGATGGATCGGGACCTGATACCAAGGCCTCTATTCGTGCATTACAAAGCCGTTACGTCTTTGAATTAGTCACCCAAGACAACGGTGGCCTCAGCCATGCCCGCAATGTGGGCGTCCAGCGCGCACGTGGACGCTACATACTACCTTTAGACGCCGACAATTACCTAAGCGACGATGCCGTGGATCGCTTGGTCACGACGCTGGGCGACGCACGGGTGCGGGATCCCAGAATTTTTTACGTCTATCAAGATAAAGTCTTGTTTGGCATCGAAGAGCGTTATGTGCCCCATCAACCCTACAATCTCTATCGTTTGATGGAAGATAACTTTGCTGACGCCTGCAGTTTGCTGGACCGGCGCATTTTTGACTGGGGCTTTCGTTATAACGAAACCATGAAAAAAGGCTATGAAGATTGGGAATTCCACTTGCGTTTAGGGGTCTATGGGATTTACGGCGAACGGTTAGCCGGCAAAACATTTCTCTATCGGCGCTGGGGATACTCCATGGTAAACCACGCCGACCGACAAAAACACGAACTGCTTGATAAGATTCGTAGTGAATGTGCCACCCTGTACCTGCCTGGGCACATTGATCAGATCAAACGTACCTGGGCGCCCGGCCTTACCCTTATCACAGACGACGCCTCGCCTTATCAACTCCAAACGTATGAGGACTGGGTATTCGATCCGCCCCGCCCGGCCCACTCGTGGGCCGCGCGACTGCAAGGTGCACGTGGCAAATACATATTGGCCACACTAGAGGACCAGCCGGTAACCGACACGGCATTGCTCGAAAAACTGCTGACGGTCATGGAGTATCATTCGGACCAACACGCCATTGCGTTGGCCAATGGCGACCAGGTATGGGCGGTACTAGTGCGCTCGGCCCTTGTGACTCAAGAGATTTTGCCTATGGGGCCTCAATCAGCCGAGGATTTTTGGCGCATGATATCGTCGACCACAGCGGTACGATGGTGGAATAGCAAAACCCAAAGCTTCACCTCCCACAACCCCTCTATGATAGCGGGTACACGCCCCCAAAAGCGCATATCGCGCTGGGTCAAATCGTGGGGAAAACGCCATGTTGCCCCTCGTATCGGATTTGACAATGCCTATCAGACGTTTTACCACGCCTATCAAGCGGTTCAGAGTGCGCGCCGTGGTCTTAGGCGCTCCCACCAATCACCACCTTCTGTCGCGCCTAATCCCCTTTCGCTGCAGGCAGCAGGAGAACAACTCGACCAAACCTTTCGCCAGTACGCCCCCGTGCGCTTTAAGCATGAACCTCAGCTACCTATGCTGGCTCCGCCACCGGCCTTGTGGTTTCCGGAATCGGAGCCGGCTACCGATAGCCCATGGGTGTCGAGCCATCGTCTTCGGCATACCTTGCCCACGACACCGTCAGTCCCTCATTGGCCCCCCATTTCCCACGTCGACGGACCCAAGGCGTGGGTGGGGATGGACATGGAGCAAATGGCTCACATTCTTTCGGCCCTCCCGGATCCTCAATCGTGGGATATCTATGAATTTTCGTCTCCGATGCTCATGACGTTAAACAAAAGCACGGACTTGAACGTTAAAGACTTGGCGTTTGAGCCATTGCCGGCCCACACTTACGAGCTGGTAGTTGTGGGCCGTGCGGTTAGTGGTCAATCGCCCTTTCCGGCACTCCTGCAACGGGTAAGCCACAGCCTTAGAGCTGGAGGCCAGTTGGTGCTACCCGCGGATCTTGGCGAGTTGGCGATCCATGATGGCTATGAAGCACTAGACGGTACCAATCCGGATTGGAAGTTATGGCGTCGGACGCGCCAAACGATTTTAATTGTGGCCCCGCATCTGGTTCAGGGCGGAGCCGACCGCGCGCTAGTCGATTTGATAAGAGGCTTGTCCGGTCCTGATTTTGAGATCATTTTTGTCACGACTGAGCCATCGCCTAACGACTGGATTGGACTGGTCTTACCCTATGTGTCGGAATATTGGGATCTCGGTAGCATGGGTTCCGACGACGCCGAGCGCCTCGCCCTTTTGACGGAATTAGTGCATCGCCGTGCACCTGATCATGCTTACATCATGCATTCCCGTGTAGGATATGATGCCTTGCCCCTTTTTCGCCAAGTGCGCACGACCACTTGGGCCCAGTTCCACTTAGAGGAACCCAATGGGGGATGGATTGGATATGCCAGCGGACGCTACCAAAACCTCATTGACCACTATCTTGTGATAAGCGCTCATCTCAAGCAGCAGATCGTACGAAATTTCTATGTCGAACCCCACAAAATTGATGTCGTCTATCTCGGTGTTGACATGCCCCAAGACGTAGCACCGTTGTGTCGGGAAGATCGACTACAGGTCCTTGTGCCCATTCGCCTCGACCCTCAAAAGGCTCCCCAACGGCTAGTAGCCATCGCCTCACGCCTGCGGGACCAAAAAGTTCCAGTGACCCTCCACGTACTCGGTAATGGCCCGCTTAAGGCATCCATGGAGGATGCCATCCGTGAGCAACATTTAGAACAGGAGTTAATTTTGCACGGAGTCGTGGCGGCCGATCAAATGCCCCAATGGTACCATCGCTCCCATGCCGTTCTCCTTACCTCCGATTACGAGGGATTGCCTTTAGTATTACTAGAGGGGATGGCCCATGGACGAGCCGTGGTCGCACCAGATGTTGG
>JAKADJ010000337.1 GCA_021820645.1 Bacillota bacterium | reverse complement strand
CCCCGGCCATGGCAGCCCCTCGTGACGCTGCCATGGCCAGATGGGTTGTGGAACCGCTTCTAGCCTTATATCCATCAATTCTCCTCAGCACTCACCTTGATGTCCAAGCGGACCTTTTAGTCCCCATCTTGGTCAAGTCCCCACACCGGTATGGGCCGCGTGTTGGCTACGACCACCGGAAGCTCTTCCATACGGCTTCGGGCGTCGATTAGCGACTGCCCCGTGCACGCATGGGTCACCAGGAACAAAGCCGCACGACCATCGGCCACCGGGTTTTGATGCACAGAACGCAGACTAATGCCTGCCTCTGCCAAATAACCGGCAATTTGGGCCAACGTCCCCGGCTTGTCCAAAACTTCCATACGCCAATAGTACGCCCATGATCGTGCTAGCGGATCTCCTAAGGGCACCGATTGGGTTGGCATCCACCCTGAACGGTCACGATTATCTAAAACGTCACGGGCTGCTTCAATTACGTCGCCTAACACGGCGCTGGCGGTTGAATTCCCTCCAGCTCCAAGTCCCATGTACATTACGTCGCCGACAGGAAACGCATCCACCCAAATCGCATTGTAGGCGCCCGACACACTGGCCAGTGGATGCGATTGCAACAAAAATACAGGGCCCACTTCGGCCACTACCCCACCGGCATCACGTGACACTTCGGCCACCAGCTTAAGGATCCATCCTTGGCTTTTGCCATAGTCGATATCCGCCACTGAAATACGGGTGATACCCTCGACCGACACTTCATCAGGACGCACCCACGAGCCAAAAGCTATTGTGGCCAAAATGGCCGCTTTACGTGCGGCATCATATCCCTCGATATCGTCAGTCGGGTCCGCTTCAGCATATCCTGCCGCTTGAGCCTCTGCCAAAGCCTGAGAAAATTCCATGCCTTCTTGTGTCATACGCGACAAGATGTAATTGGTCGTGCCGTTCACAACACCACTCACTCGATGAATGCGATTGCCCGCGAGTCCGCGATGAATGCCTTGAATGATAGGAATACCGGCCCCTACGCTAGCTTCAAAGTACAGATTGGCTCCGCCTTTACGACAAGCCGCCACCAAATCGGAGAGAGACTCGGCCACCACTTCCTTGTTGGCCGTAATGACCGACTTTCCTCGGCGCAATGCCTCAAGCATATAACTTCGAGCAGGCTCCATACCGCCCATGACCTCAACTACCAGGGGAATAGTCGGGTCGTCGAGGATTTCCCATACGTCAGTGGTCAGTTGCTCTTCAAAGCCGTGATGCTTGGTAACATCCCGCACTAAAATTCGTTCAATCTGAAGAGGTTCACCCACGGGTAGCCGATCCTCTAGTGTTGCCTTCTGCAACGCGGCATAAAAGCCTGACCCCACTGTGCCAAGACCCATAAGACCAATTTTCATGTTCGCCCCCAATTTTCTCGTGTGGTACCTTAGGTCATTAAAATGACGCCCGTTCAGTCGCCCGAATGATCTATCCTATATCCAGGATTATACCTAGGAACACCAATGGCCCCGCACCATGACGAGGCCATGTTTCTTATTTCGGTCGGCCACAGCCCCATTTAAACTTTTTTCCCGGCCTTTTCATCTGGGTCTTGGAGATATTTCCACGCCCACTTGGTCAACAATCCAAAGACTGCTGTCAGAACAAGAGTTGTCCCGATAATTAGCGCAGGGTGCGTAACTGGACTTCCCATGAAATTTAACGGCACGCACATCGCCTCCCTCTCATCATTTATACCCACCATTGTGCCAAGGTGCAAGTCATGATATTCCAAAGACGATTTTCGTGCGCGGTGGGCAATTTGGATCTTAGGATGAGTGCGCGCGCGTTGACAATCCTTTCCCATCCCCCTAAACTTTAGGAAATCCATACTCGAGTGAGCAATGATAGAGCCTACGAAATGGTGTGGCACCCTAGCGAGCGGCAGTCGGTGCAAGGCCGTGTGCGACGCTTTTCTTCCCACTCTTGAGTACCTGCAAGGCGGACCTCCCGTTATCGAGGCGAAAAGCGTCTGTGCGCCATTTAGGCGTAAGAAATTAAGGTGGTACCGCGAACCCCGATTCGTCCTTAACGATGAATCGGGGCATTTTTTTGGGGAGGTTGCATCATCGATGGAAACCATTATCATTATGGGTTCGGGTAATTTGGCGCGTTCCTTAGTGACGGGATGGCTGAGCGTGGAGCCGTCCAAACAGCTTCACGTGCTGGCGCGATCTGAACGATTTTTGTCCAGGGGATGGGATGCTTCAGCCCGTGAACTCGTGGGATATTCTCCCGACATTTTGCAAGAGGCCGATCTAATTGTGCTGGCGGTGAAGCCTAAAGACGTGGGCGAAGCGTTTGATACTCTTGCCCGCCACGGATCTTCTGACACGCCGGTGTTGTCCGTAATGGCGGGGATCACGCTACACACCATGCGCAACCATCTGCCGCACAGACCGCTCATTCGCACCATGCCCAATATTTGCTCCCGGGTCAATCGCTCGGTAACCGGGGCATGTTTTTCTGAAATCGACGAACTTCGCAAGTCGGCCGTGCTGCATCTTCTAAACCAACTCGGGTACGTCGTCGAAACCGAAGAACATCTACTCAATCCTATGACTGCCGTCTACGGTAGTGGGCCAGCATACGTCTATCTCTTCATTCAAACAATCGTCGACACGGCGCAAGAATTGGGCATTCCTGATGGTCTGGCGCGAGAAATGGTCTTGGAAATGATGCGAGGCGCGGCCGAACTGGCGTTGGCTGAACCCCATACCCCCTTCCCTACCTTTGTCCGCGAAGTGGCCTCGCCCGGGGGAACCACGGAGGCCATGTTAAATGTCTTAGACCACGAGGACTGGCCGGGCGTCATCAAACGCGCCTTATTTGAAGCAGGCAAACGTGCGACCCAATTAGGCTCCTGTAAATCCTAGCCCGATTAATGCTCCAATTTGGGATTTATCCCGACTTTTAGTATGCTAGGACCACATCCAACCAGGAGCCAAGGAGGCCGTTCCATGAGGCGAGGGGTTCGCGTCATTATGCTACTGGCAGCCGTTTTGGTGGTCGCGTGGGGTGTCTTGGCTATCCGCCTCAACACCTTGCGCCATCCCCACATGTCCACGGTTTCCACAGCTCCCATTCCGAACTTTTCCCATGTCTTTGTGATCATGATGGAAAATCATAGTGTGCAGTCCCTGACACCTCAAGACACCCCATATATTCACCGTCTCATGCAGCAATACGGAACCGATAGCGCCTACTACGGCGTTACCCATGTGAGCTTGCCCAACTATGTCGCCCTGTTATCGGGCCGAACCTTTGGCACGCATTCGGATAATCCTACTCAAATTTTTCCTGGCCCCAACTTAGCAGAGCAACTCCAAGCCCATCACATTTCATGGCAAGCAGTCATGCAAAGCGATCCGTCAGCGGGGTATCAGGGCAACTGGTATCCCGACAATTTGCCGACATCAGCCCATCCGGCCACGCCGCCGCCCAATGCCCGTACCCGGGTGATGAGTGGCGGCAGGGCCAGGATGAGCCGCCGCGAGCGCAGCGGGTGGC
>JAKADJ010000336.1 GCA_021820645.1 Bacillota bacterium | reverse complement strand
GCCTTAGGACAAAACGCCATGGCCCATTGGTGGCCCTGATGATTGAGAACTCCGAATACGGTCGACCCCAATATGGGCTCTCCTCCGCCGATATTGTCTATGAAGCCTACACCGAGCATTTTTATTACTCGCGATTTATGCTGCTCTATTGGGGGCATGCGCCCCAAGAAGTAGGCCCGGTGCGATCCGCCCGGCCCTACTTTGTCAGTTGGGTGCATGAATGGCCGGCGGCTTATGCCCATGCCGGAGCCTCTAACCCGGGCTATACCAGCATTGCTCAAGATCATATTCATAACTTGGACTTGGATGCGGGCGCGTATAACCTAGGGACTCGGGTCTCGTTTCGCCCGGCACCGCATAACCTCTTTAGCAACATGGCGAGCATCATGCAGGCCGCACAAAATAACTGGGGGAATCCCAAAGTCACGGGTCATTGGCCCTTTTTAACCCACGTTAAAACCGGCACCCCGCCTGACCAGACCATCACGATGGAATGGAACCCGGTCAATACGTTTGAGCAATGGCGATGGGATGCCGCACAAAACGGCTGGACGCGCTGGGTCAACAACCCCAAAGCGGGCACCGGGTATGTACAAGTTATGGGGATGAATTCAGGCAAACCGGTCATCGCATCTAATGTCGTGATTCAATACACTACCGAGAACAACATGTACGATCCCGCCGGAACGGGGTGGATTAGCATCCAAACCCACGGGCACGGTAAGGCCCTCCTGTTTTTAGGGAGCCGCTTTTACCATGCGACATGGAAAAACAAAGGACCCGGTACGCCGACTCAATTTTATCTGTCAAATGGGAAACAGGCGGCATTCGATCCGGGGCAAACCTGGATTGAAGTGGTACCGAATAACCAATCGGCAGCCAATCCATTTCATCTCACGCTTGGCCAATAGTGGGTGAGATCCCGGGTGAAATCTTTCGTTAAAGGGATGACATAGGACGGCATCCCTTCCAATGGCATTCTTAACTGTTATAATAGTGTCAATTTGTTTCACTATTTGCGACGCCGGGCCGTTGAGAGGAAACGCCTATGTTTAGAAGAAGGACCAACCGTTGGGATGAGCTTGCCGTGTTAGTAGACACCGGGGCCGCCTATTTGGCGTACCTGGTGGTGATCCATGTCTACATGACATGGATCAATCCCCATGTGGCGACCGTGCAACTCGCGACTTTCTACTATTCGTTTTCCGCTGTAGTGCTAGGCCTTTCGTGGCTCGTGTTGAAGCTGAATTTTCGCGGGTATTCGAGGCGCTGGAATCAGCTACCGGCGGAAATGGGCATTTTGTTGCTGTCCAACTTGGAAATCAACTTAGGCCTGGCGATGATTATTTTCATCGTGAAAGCGACATGGTTTTCCCGTATCATTTTTGTGGTCTTGCCCCTAGGTTCCCTGGTGCTTCAAACCATAGTGCATGGATTTATCAAGATTAGTTTGGGCAAATTTCGGCTTTCCGGTCGAGATTTGAGGCATGTGGTGGTAATGGGTTTTCCGCGTCGGGTCGGCATCTTTTCAGAAACCGTGACGGCGGTGCCCGAGTCTGGATTGGCGGTACGCGCGACCTATGAGATCCCGTTAGGCGATACAAAAGCCGGGCGCGACGCCGTGGCAGATCTCTACCGTGTGGTGCACGATACGGTGGTGGACACGGTTGTGCTCGCCCTGCCGATGGCCGATGATGTCATGATGGAAGCGGTACAACTCGCCCGCCGTGAAGGTAAAGAAGTGCGGATGGTACTTGACGAAGTGGGGGCTTTGGCGCATCGCTCGCGCCTCTACGATTTTTATGGAAATTCGGTGTTGGTGGTGGACTCTTCACGCGCGCACCAGACTTCCAGACGCTTGGTGAAACGCACCATGGATATCATTGGGTCCACGCTGGGGATTGTTGTGAGTGCACCCATCATGCTGGCGATTATCATCGCGATGAAGTGGAATGAGCCCGATGCCCCGGTCCTTTTTGCCGGGCGCCGGGTAGGACTGAACGGACGGGATTTCCCCTGTCTCAAGTTTCGGACGATGGTACCCGAGGCCGAAACCATGAAAGCGCAACTGGCTCATCTTAACATGATGTCAGGGCCCGTTTTTAAAATTGCCGATGACCCGCGCGTAACGCGCGTTGGAAAGTTTTTGCGCCGCACTAGCCTCGATGAACTACCTCAGCTCTTCAATGTGTTTTGGGGCCATATGAGCTTGGTGGGACCCCGCCCGGCTCTGCCGTCTGAGGTCCGGCAATATGGGGAAGACTACCGCAAACGCCTTTCGGTACGGCCAGGGCTGACCTGCCTGTGGCAAATATCTGGCCGCAATAATGTAGATTTTGCCGAATGGATGCGGCTAGATATGGAATATATTGAGTCCTGGTCCATCTTGCTAGATTTTAAAATTATGGCCAAAACACTGCCCGCGGTACTCCAACAAAAAGGAGCACACTAGTCATAGCGGTGAGCATCGCAAAAGGACTTCCATTGTTCCAGTTCCGCAGATTCTAAGGGCGGATCCCACAACGCGACCACATCTCGGCCCTCTGCTCCTTGGTAGGTGGTAATATCAGTTAGTGTGCTAAGAATTCGCATCGTGCCACGAAACGTACCCCCCTCGGAAAGCTGCCATTCTACTGTGATCCTCGTGTCCGGCTTCAAGCGATGACGTGAGTAAAAGCGCATTCCGGAATAAGAGATGTTTCGAGAAATGGTATTAAACGGCCGGGGCTCGGGTGTAGTCTCTTCTTGTTGTTCTTCATTCTCAGGTGTCTCGTCAAAAATGATCGTAAATTTCCCAGTAAGTTTGGTGTTGCTGCGCCACTCGTGGCGTCGATTATGCCGACGGGGAGGGCCCTGGTAGCTTACGCGTAGGGCGGGAAGGGGATCGAGGACTTCATCGACCATTACGCGAAACCTGAATAAATAGCTATCTTTACCCCACAAAAGATTAACCTCGCTGCCGACCAGGGTCCAGCCCATCACAATGTCACCCGAGGACGAGCGAAGGGCATCTAAATAGTCGTACGACTCGTCGCGTAAGACGATTCGAGAAGAGTACCGCTCCATTCGCCCATCTTGGCCGGGAGGTCGATGCTCAATTTCTATGGCTGCCTTCACCGGGGGCAAATCTTCTAAGGCTACTGCCCGTTTTGGTACACTGGATCCCCGTGCCACCATCATCCATCCTATCTATGTGCTCGATATGGATGTATTTCGACACAAACGAACAATTTCCTTCCAGGGAAATGGACGGGATCAGGCAGGGGCCACATTCATATCCCGGTAACCGGAACCAAGCACCTGTTGCAAGGTGTAAGGTTGTCGGGCTGTTAACCGTTTGCATAGACCATCATTGGACCAGGAAGGCTCCAGCGATTCTCGTCCCTCATATGGTGGGACGTTGACCACATCCGAAGCCATTGTCGAACTTATTGGTTACGGAGCGCCACTACGCTGGCCGCGACAGCTCGATAGGGATCATACGCGAGAAGCTTTCGCGCATACGTATCACTCCCGATGAGTAACCATCCTAAGTTGGTCGTCAGGGCG
>JAKADJ010000335.1 GCA_021820645.1 Bacillota bacterium | reverse complement strand
CTTCGGGCTCTCCCCTGGTCATTCGCGCTGTGGTGTAGGCCATGGGATTTTGCCGTACACCACACGCGAATCCCAGCCCACGGGGCTGATTTACGGCGTTCCATGGACCACGCTTCTATCGAATTTGGTGGCAGTGGGTATTGGCGCCAACAACTGACGTTCAGCTCCCGGGCACACACCTGACCCCGTCTGGCGGGGCCTTTTCCCGTCACGCTCACGACCAGGGCTTTTGACCCCAACCGTTGACGGTGGTTTGAACTCTCCTCCTAGAAGGCGATTTCGAGGGGACGTCCCTCATCTCTCGCATAGTTCGGCCACGGCTTGCTCCCTCGCCGTGCTCCTTCGCAGCGCACTAAGTCCCGGATACCCATTATTTTTTGTATCATTACGTCGCGCTCGTCGAGACGACCTGTTGCATCAAATTCGTCACATCCTCCGGTCTTAGGTTTAATGAAACGCAAAGAATAGCGGGATCATCACGGTCGAGACAACGCCCATCACGATCGTAAACGGCACGCCCAATCGGAGAAAGTCGCCATACTTGTACCCTCCGGGTCCCATAATCAAGAGGTCCACCTTATTGGCCAAAGGGCTCAAGGGAGAGGCGGAGACCGCAACAATGACCGCCATCACCAGCGGATCGGGGTGTAGATGGATGCCTTTAGCTAAACCCGCCGCTACCGGTCCGAGCACGAGCACCGTCGCAATATTGGAGATCACTTGCGTCAAAATCGCAGCAAGACCAAATAGCATGGCCACCAGCATCCAGTCAGGCCGGTGATGCGCGACCGTTATTAACGCTTTAGCCATGGTCGCCGTAATACCCGATTGGATTAAGGCGGTACTGAGGGGAATCATCCCGGCCACGAAAATCACGATGCGCCACTCAATCGCATGATAGGCATCCGAGAGATCTAAAATGCCGGTCACGGCCAGCAGCACAATCGCCACAGCAATCGCCAACTCGATGCCGACGATGTTCACTGCCGCCAAGAGTAGTGACCCCAGGACAATAAGCGGTGCCAACCAAACCCCATAGCGTTTGGACGGGGTGTGTGTAATTGGGGCATTTAACGGCATGAGCCCGTGGTAACGTTCTAAAGCACTAATTTCTTGGCGGGCCCCTTGGACCAACAACACATCGCCCACCCGAAATGCAATGGCTGACACCTCGCGATAGACTAACCGTCCGTCCCGATATAACCCCAATACGCTTAACCCAGTCCGTTGTCGAAGGTTCAATTGCACGACGGTGCGCCCGACCCAAGCCGAGCGATGTCCAATTAAGATTTCCGTCAACGCGATCGGCGTCGACGGATCTTTCTTAGCGTCATCAGAGACTTCGTCAGCGGGGGACACCAGCCCTAAGCGTTCATGTAGAGAGGACACTAACGCGTCCATTTCCCCGAGAACCAACAAGACATCCCCGGCCTGAAACGTCAAATTTCCGTGAATCGACAGCCCTTGATTATCGCGAATCACCTCGACCACACTAATGCCACTGTCGGCAAAGTCTTTCACGTCATTCAACTGTTTGCCGATTAGTGCCGAATCATGGCCCACGGTCAGTTGCGAGAAATACTTTCGCAACGACTCGTTATGTTCATCCAACGGAACCACCCCGTTCGATGTGGCGATGAGCTTACGGCCCACTATAATCATAAAAAGAATCCCTATCCCGAGCAGCACTAACGCCAAAGGAGTAATGGCAAAGAGGGACAGCGGGGCATCGCCGGCGGCCACTAACGCCGTGTTTCCGACAATATTCCCAACGCTCCCCACCATGGTCAACAATCCCCCCAGCGTGGCAGCGATGCCCAGTGGCATTAAAAGGCGGCGTCCTGGAATTTTTGTCTGTTGATGGAGATCTCGGACCACTGGGATAAATATCCCCACCAGGCCCACATCACTGATAAACGCCGAAGGAATCGCCGCCATGGCCATTAATACCACCGTCAGCCGGCCTTCATGGGTGCCTCCGATCCGTTTGAGCCAAATCCCCAAACGATGGGTCACTCCCGATACCACCAAGGCCTCGCCAATGGCCAGCATCCCGGCAATGACAATCGCCGCTTCCGAGGCAAAACCCAAAAACAAGGATCGCACGGGTACCGATTGGGTTAATCCCAATAGAGTGAGCACGATGAGTCCGATAATATCAATGCGTACTCGATTGGACACCAAAAGTCCCATCGCAACCAGAAAAATCGCTAGCACGATTCCCGCGTGCAGGGTCATCGGACACTTTCTCCTTTTCGGGTTATAGTTTTCCCGAGGATCCGAAACAAATCGGTCGCTTGGGAGCGCCTGTTCTGGCGTGGTCTCTGGGATGTTCTTCACGACATCTTGGCCGGTAATGACCGTGCACTCCGAACCCCTCATGCCTGGGTCACGTGAAATCCTCTAGCACCAAAGTTAATAACCTGTTCCGCAACGGAATTTGTGATGTGTTGCATCGATGTGAGCGTGAGATCGATATACGGCCCAACCATTTACGCTCATCATTCTCTTCTGCGTGTGCGAGAAGCGAAGCATTACCGCTCGCATCAAGCGGGTCATGACCTGGCCCGACACGTGAAGGACTACCGCACTCTCGATCGCTTATTCGGGCTACCTTACCATAACCTGCCGAGTATTGCGACGAAAGCAAGCTTCCGTGAGCTGACCGGTCCAGCGGGGACCGTTTGTAGAATCTCGGAAATGGCTAGAAAATCGTGACCAATCCAGAACGGGACGCAATTCGGCGGCTGCCCGTTCAGCGATTTCGGGGGCCGTGAGGATTGCCCCCACCTACAACTATTGTCGTATCCAGTCGTACACGAGGCCTTACTATAATCGCTCTATCGCAAGGCGACGAACGGATGTTTCTAGAGTGGAAGGGACCCGCAGGATTTGGTCGTTTCTGGTTCGCTACGGTCCAGATTGGATTGTCGGGCTGGATCGTCCAAGTCGGACTTTTTGCCACGCTCGTGGCGGTCCATTCCGCCTCTGTGATCTTATAGGCCACCCTACCGGCACTCCTCTTGGGGCCCGGATTGGTGTCTGGCTCGATCAGCACGATGTGCCTGGTTTGGCCGCCATCACGGCGGCCGGTCAAGCACTCCTGTTGGATTACTACTGACGCACCACATCATCGTGATGACGGGCCTCTACGCACTGTATAATGCCTTGGGGAGTGCCGGAACAACCGCGCGTCAACAGTTGCGGTATCGCGTGACGCCACCGGCCCAATGGGCTGACGTGAATGCTCGCCTGGGGAGTATCACCGGGATGACCACGATTGGTGCCCTTCTCGGTGGCGATGTGGGCCGCCAACTGCGCCGCGCAGATTTAACGCATACGGTCCGCGCCGCCTTATGCCGGCTCAGAACACTTCTTAACAAAGAACCTCCCGGGCATCCGGTTATTCACGAAGAATCCGTGGTACAATGCACACATCGCTAACGTAGCCTTCATCAAAGGGCATTGCGTCACGAGACCCAGTCACTTGCAAAATATCCTCCTCCTCAAAATTCCATTGTGCGCCGTTCGACTTCACAACTCTTTTAGAGTTCGGTTCCGCCTT